>CALGPD010000202.1 GCA_937960625.1 uncultured Spirochaetia bacterium
GCTGTTTATTTCTACGCGTTTTGCGAAGAATTTTATAAAACGGATTTCCGCCGAATCAAACCCAATGAATTCAATAATTATAAAAACATTATTGAAATTGAGCAATTAATTTTATCGTGTTCCCAGGATAGAGTACATATTGATTACTTATTAAACGCCATTGAGAAAATGGTAATAGAACATGAAGTTTTTAAAAACAAAAAAAATGAAATTATGGATAACGCGAATATGATTATCCGCACGGATGTGTTAAAACCCTCGCTTTCAAATATTTTTTGGGCTTCTACCATGACTGTATATAAAAAATACCTCAAATTTGAAGAAGTGCTTAAATTATTATCAATAAAACCAATTCCAAGAGATAACTTTCATTGTACGGATGTTATAAAAACTAAAATAGTTGCGTTTATTAATGATTTAAAAACGCGAAAAGAAAAAATAGAAAGAGAGCTTTTATTAATAAGTACTTTAAAACAAACCTTTCTAAAAGGATATGAAAACAACGAAATAAATTACAGCATATTAAAAAAAGTGTTTTCCATGAATGATAAAAAAGAAAACCAGCAACCGGAAAAAGTTGTTTTTGAAGATTTCCCAAAAGATATGGTTAACTTCATGAACCGTTTAACTTCAAACTTTTACTATATCTTTGACCCTCTTTTTACTGATTCCGTTACAATTGAGGATGATAACGAGCAGACAAAAGTTGTTAAAGTATTGCCGCAAAACGTACTGACTAACGTTGTACACTATGTTAAATTATACACAGAACGCTTAAACCGGTTTATATTGCGTCATTTAAATACCAAAATATATTATGAAGATTACACAGAATATTTAAGCACGGGTAAAACTCCTTATGAAAATGAGATGGAATTTTTCCGCCTAATATATGAATCAACTGACTCGTTGTTTGAACTGGGAAAAACTGTAGCATACATGATGCAGGACTCAAACAGCAATAAAATTATGGATAAAGCGCAAAACGTTATTCCATATAAAGAAAAAATTATCACAGGTATACCCGGTTTTGAAGGTAAGAGTGTTCAAAATTACCTAAACTGCCTTATTGATTTTTGCTTTAAATATGCCCACTTTTTCAGCAATTCCAAACAGCGCATTTTATTAGATAGTGAAGTGCGGCTGCATAATGAAATAACCGGTATTAAAGAAACACTAGAACGTATTGGATGAAAACATGATTAACCGACAAGAACTTATTAATGATTTTTGCGAAATGGTAAAAATAGATTCACCTTCTTTTCAAGAAAAAAAAATGATTGAATACTGCAAAAACTTTTTAACTAAACAAGGTTTTGAAATAAAAATTATTCCCTTTACTTACAACGGAAAAACCACATCAAATATTTATGCTTATAAAAAAGGGACACTGGACGGCGGCATTATTCTCGGCGCGCATATGGACGTTGTAAAACCCAACATAGGGATTAATCCTCAGGTTAAAAACGGTGTTATTAAAAGCGACGGTACAACTGTATTGGGTGGTGATGATAAAATCGCTGTTGCTGCAATATTTAATGCAATTAAATATATAGAAAAAACCAATTTAGAACACCGGGATATTGAACTTGCAATTACGTCAGCCGAAGAAATGGGCGTTGTAGGAGCAAGGTTTTTTTCTTCCAAAGACTTTAAAAATAAACAAGGCGTTATTTTTGATGCCGGGGGCAAATACGGAGGCATTGTAACCGGAGCTCCCAGCCATGATGTATATGAAATAACAATTAAAGGTATAAGTTCTCATGCAGGCATATCTCCGGAAAAAGGTGACAACGCAATATTAAAGTCAGCCAAAGTGCTGCAAAAACTTCCTAGTGGAAGGTTAAATGAAAACACGGTGGCTAATGTAGGCGTTATTAAAGGGGGAAAAGCAACGAATATTGTTCCTGATGAAGTCGTTATTAATGGCGAAGTGCGGAGTTTCATTACATCCGAAGTTGATAAAAAAATAAATGAGATTAAAAATATATTATCAGAAACGTTAAAACCGGAAGATTATTCTTTTTCAGTTGAACGGGAATATGAATGTTATGAATTTCCGGAAGATAACGAGTTAGTTCAAACCGTTGCTCAAAATATCAGCAAAACAGGAATAACACCGTATTATTTTAAAACCGGGGGCGGCAGTGATGCCAACGCGTTTAACAAAAACGGTCTGGAGATTGTTAATGTTTCCTGCGGAATGATGCAGCCGCATTCATTGGATGAATACGTTGAAATTGAAGACATGGTAAAAGTAACCGAACTTTGCGTTTACCTCTGCACAGAATAGAATCTTATCCCATAGACTGGTTTTCATTTTCCTGAAAATACGCCTGTTCTACACTCTGCTGGAAATGAGGGAACTCATCCTCTTGCTTTCCTGAATTAGGTTTTTCTATTTCAAAAGTTTTAATAATTTTTGCGGAAAGCTCAATTTCAATATTTACGCTTTTTTCCGGTTCAATATCAAATATCCATTTATATTCCGGCAAATCTTTTTCACCCGGTTTGGGAGTACTGGATTTAAACCTGATATCCTTTGTCTCAGTAAAAACGAACTCAAAACTTTCAACTTTTTCAGTTGAAGTATTTTTAAAAGTTATCTTTCTTTTTATTTCGAAGTCTTGCTCCCGTGTTTCAATTTCTTTTATTCTGCTGTCCGGAAACTCTGGAGGATGGCGTGTGATTTTCTCCTTGCCTTTTTCAAGAGAAACGAGCATGTCTTTAACCTCAATATCCAGATCAACTGCTGATTTAGTTGAAAATTTATTTCCTTTTGAACCCGTTGTCTTTGCATAAGTTACCGGTAAATCGTTTGCAAAAACTATAATATCGGATTGCGGAATTGCTTCATTCACTCCTGTGAATATATATTCATAAGTCGCGGAATGATTCCCGGCATCCTGCTGTGCTGAATGAGTATTATATTTTAATGAAAACTTTCTAAGAACTTTATATGAAACACTTTCCTGATTTAAAAATTTTAACCTTACATTACTTCTTGAATATAGTGATGCTTTCATTTTATCCCCTTACTTTATAAACGTTTTCATTTTTCTTAAATTACGGACTAGTTTTGCTTTAGGCATTTCAGTCTGCATTGCCTGTTCGTTCGCGAATTCGGTTAAAAATCCGTCATAGCCGATTTCACGTTCAAGCTCAAATTCCGCGAATTGTAAATCAACATTTTCAAAATTAAAATCAGAATTATTCATTACCATTATATACGCTTCAATATCTGCTTTTTTCGTTTGCTCGTTAATCTCGACCTGAATAGTAGGTTTCCATTTAATACGGGAATCTTCTATAAAATATTTTATTTCCAGAGTGCAGGTGCTTTGCTTTTCAGCGTGAATAATAATTTTCATCCCGCCTTTCATGTCTTCAAACCTTCTGTAATACGCGGATTCACAAATCTCAATTATATCTTCCCTGTTTGAACTTTTCAAATCCGTAGCAGATTGAATAATTGCATCGCTTGCGGTTTTTTCTCTTTCGATAAACATATCTGATATGCGTTTATCCGGACGCTTTACATCAATTTGTATAAGGTTTACATCTCCGTTTACATTACCAAGTTCAACTGTAGTAGTATTAGGGTCAAAACTCGCCGGTATATCAGCAACGTTTAGAATCGTTTTGCCTGAAGGCAGCTCTATTTCCATTGCCCTAAATACAACGCCGCCGCCGCCTGAGAAAATTATAAACTTTTTACAAGGAGGATTAATGTTCATAAATATTTCCTTTGCACTTTTATTTTCCTACTATAAATAACGTATTTCACTCTAAGTTAAATTTAACAATCTGTCAACTAATATAATATTTTACTTTTTAATAACTACACCGTGTTTATAATAAACCGTTTTTATTAGATTGCCAGACATGTTGTAAAAGGTTTCAGCGCCGTGTTTCTTTCCGTTAACATAGTTTACTTTTTCACTTACGTTTTGATAGAGATTAAAATAAATACATACCCCGTGCTTAACTCCGTTACGAAAACTTATTTTTGAAAGTATTCTTCCGCTGCCGCCGCCATAATACGTTATTTCTATACCGTGTTTCTTTCTGTTTAATGTCGGGAATTCTTTATACAGCAGCCCCTGTTTATAAACCTTTTTAATTATTATCTTGCTTTGCTCTGGTTTACTTTTATGTGAACATGCAAGGCTAAAGACTGCTAAATTTATTATTAATATAAATGCTCTTTTCATATAATCCTACGGTTAAGATAACACTAAATATAATTTTAATGTTCTTTAAATTAAATATTCGTATACGAATTAATAGTATTAATTAGTTATTATTTCATAAATAATATTGGACATCTTAACCAGTTCAGGCAAATAAAAAGAAATAATATTTTTAAAAGTGAATTTCTTTTTAACAACATCAACGTGTTCTAAAGCATTAATAAGGGTTAAAGATGCGGGTATTTTATTTTTAATAAGCTTTTCACGGAATAAAAACGATTCAGTAAAAGGAATCAGCGGATCATTGGATGCATGAAGAAGATAAATTTTCACTCCGGTTAGATTTTTAATATAAAGTTCCGGCGACATTACTTTAAGAGTGTTTCGGAACCTTAAACTCTGTTTTTTTATCAGTGCTCTAATCTTTTTATGGTCACTCGTTTTTATCATTTCCAGAAGTTTTTTACCTTTATCCGATAACTTTTTCTCAAACTCAGAAATATCATCATCAGGATTATATTTTCTAAGTTCAGCAATACGCCTTAAAAGCCTTTTATCACTTTCAGTTTCAACATAATCTATATTTGATAATAGATAATACCACCTGCCCCATTTAGACGGTTTTGTATAATAGTCATACCCTTTAAATGTGCTGTGGCCGGATAACCCGAATACAAGAACATTTGAAAGGTCATAATACCCGCCTAGATAAATAATGTATTTCAACTTTGAAGAATATTTTTTATCGGAAAACGCGATTGTAACAGGCCCTCCTGAGTATGAAATCGCAAAAATCCCGGCTCTATCAGGGTTTACAAATTTTAATTCAAGCATTTTGTTAAAAATAAACCTGACTTTGTCTACGGTGGACATCTTAATTTTCACCTGCTTTAACAATTCAAAATTGGGCATAAAAACTACACAACCCGTTTTCGCTAAAGTCTTTGCAAATGCCACCAGACGCCAGTCATCAAAACCTCTAGGAGCAAGGCCGTGAGTAACTAAAACAACGGGACATTTATCTTTACCAACGGGTTTAAATATCTTGACAGGAAACTTTTCGTTTTTATAATTATACGTTTTATATATCTGCTTAACTTTGACAAATTTATCAATATATGAAAATTTTTTGCCGTCCATTACGTTTAAAGTAACGAGTATTGACCTAAAATAGCTCTTTACTTTGCAAAAACTATTTATTATAAAAATTGTAAGTATGAAGATAAAAACGTATTTGCGTAATTTTTTATAAATTCCGTTCATCAGCACATTGTAATTTTTAATCATGAAAAAATCAATAAAAAAATACTATAACAATTTTGTTGATTAAATTTAAAGAAATGTTTTTAATTTAAGTTATTTATTGTAAATTTCTACTGTTAAATTTACAATAAAAACAACGGGTTAATTCGTTTTTAAATTAATAATACGGTATACGGTGTTATTTAATTTTAGAACAATACGTTAAAGAGGTAACTATGAAAAAAGCGGTATTTTTCTTATTTATAACTTTTCTCGTTTTTTCCGGATACGCTTCCGCACAGGACAGTAAAAGTTTTTTTGGCGGTATTTCAGATAGCGGAGTATCTGATTACGGAAGAAACTGGGCAAATAAAAAAAGATACAATGTGGGCAACTCCAACAACAGCAGATATAATAATCCCACCAGACAGGATAATACACGGTATTTTACAATAAACAAACGTAAAACACCAAATGCAGGTAGTATAGGTAAAAAATACGCAATATTAATCGGCCAGAACTATTATCCCTCACGTCCGTTGAAAACGTGTATAAATGATGCAAAAATAATGGGATATATTTTAAGAAACCAGATGCAGTTTAAAGCAAATAACATCAGGTATATATTTGACAGAAAAATGTCAAAACAAGCTTTAGCAAACGTTTTATATAGATTAAGCAGAATGACAAAAGATAACGATTTAATCGTATTCTTCTATTCAGGCCATGGCGGAAGAGGATACATGATACTCTGGAATCACACAAGATTATGGGGTCATGAAGTAGCGCGTTTATTTAAAAACATCAAAGGCAATATTCTCTTTGTATATGATATGTGTCACGCAGACGGCTTTAGCCAGCAGTATATGAGAGTTAGAACCAATAAAGGAAAAACGTATCATTTTGCATCAAGCATGGTTTCACAAAAATCATATTGTGCTCATACCTATTCCCGTTTTACTCTATATTTTCAAAAATCAGTTCTTGACGGAAAAGCTGATACAAACCGTGATTCAAAAATATCTTTAAGAGAATCATATAATTGGACCAAAAATAAATTAATCCAATACGCTAAATATGAACGCGGAGGGCGGTATCAAACTCCCGTTTTACGCGGAGATAACCCTGATTATTTATTTTTAAACCAAAAACAGGCAACAGCGAAAAAACGCTTTAGAACCGAATACGATGACGGCTCATCCAATACTTACGGATGGGATATGTACAGAGGCTACAGAGAACAAGCTCGTTCCAGAGCAGCAAGGGCGGGGGTAACTTTAAAAGAAAAACCTTGGATTAAAAACCGGGATTTATTCAGCGTTGAAAGGCCAGAAAGATATTATAATTTTGCCGGCCCTGAGAAAAGCCCTGAACAAACAGCTGAATTTGAAAAACCGTTTATAAAAACTCTTTTTGAATAGATTAAAAGCCCTGCCATGCAGGGCTTTTTTTATATTTCCGGAAAAAAAACTAACTTAATTTATTTTTTAACTTTAAACTTACCATATAAATATTTAGATTTACTTCACTTCAATTATTATCAGGTTAAATTGTGGAACAAATTATAAAACAAATAACTAATCAATACAACGGAAACGGTTACTTAGAGATTCACGTTCAGGAACGGGAATTTACATCCATTGAATATTCCGGGCAGGAACTGGAAACCTTAACCCGTTCTAACGTATATATAGGAAACATAAGAATTTTTGAAGAAGGTTTCTGGTATTTCATTTCTTTTATGGATAGGGATTTAAAACCCCATTTTGAAACAATAAAGGAAATGATTAAAAGCGGTGAAGGCAAACAAGGCGGAATAAAACCGTATAAACAAATTAACGATAAAATATCAACAAGTTTTAAAATTAATCCAGATGATATTTCATTAGAAGAAAAAAACAATTTAATTAAATCATACAACGGCCTAATCCTTAATTCAAAAAACATACAAACATCAAGAGCTGCGTATAAAGATTATAAAAAAACAAAATACTTTGGAAACACGGAAGGCAGTTATATCGAACAGCAAAAAGTTTTCTCCGGTTTCTCCTGTGTAGCTATAGCAAGAGACGGCAGAAATGTTCAACGCGCGTCATTCTCAAACGCGGGATTCGGCGGATTTGAACTAGTTCAGGGATATGAAAATGACATCGACGGGCTTGTAAAAGAAGTAAATGAAATGTTATACGCGCCGCAAGTAAAAGGCGGACGGTATAAAGTCGTTCTGGATAACCAGATGTCCGGTGTATTCGCTCATGAAGCTTTCGGACATTTATCTGAAGCGGATTTTATATATGAAAACAAAGATATGCAGGAAATGATGAAACTTGGCCGTGTTTTCGGTTCTGATATTGTAAATATAGTTGATGACGGTTCAATTAAAGGACTAGCCGGCTATACTCCTTACGATGATGAAGGAGTTACGGCAATGCGTAACGAATTAATAAAAAACGGGAAACTTAACAAACGCCTTACTTCAAGAGAAACAGCGTATAAACTTGACGAACCGTTATCCGGTAACGCAAGGGCATTAAGCCCGTACTTTTCTCCGCAGGTTAGGATGACAAACACTTTCATTGATCAAGGTAAAAGTACGGTTGACGAAATTATTTCATCCTGTGAAGACGGTATTTATACTAAAGGGTTTATCGGCGGAATGACCAGCCTTGAACAGTTTACTTTCACTCCGCGCTGCGCATATATGATTAAAAACGGCAAAATTGCCGGGCCTGTTAAAGACGTTGTATTATCCGGCAATGTTTTTGAAACAATCGGTAATATTAAAATGGTAGGCAATGACCTTCAATATTTCGGTACTTTAGGCGGCTGCGGTAAAGGCGGGCAAAACGGGCTTCCGGTAACAACAGGCGGGCCGCATATTTTAATTGAAGATGTACTTGTAGGCGGAAATTAATATGGAATTAAAAGAAATAATTAACAATCTCTCAAATAAAAATATAAAGTCTGAAATATATCAAAGCGCAAGTGAATCAACGAGTATTTCATTTGAAAACAGTGTATTTAAAAAAATAGAAAGTAAATCAATCAGCGGAACCGGATTGCGTGTCATCAAAAACGGCAAAACGGGTTTTTCCTACTCCGGTGGAAAAGATATAGGCAAAATTGTTGAGTTTGCCGAGGAAAACTCGTTGTTTGGAAACAACGTGAATTTCGATTTCCCAAATCAAAAAACCGGGACTGTTTCCGGGTTATACAGCGAAGACGTTAAAAACCTGCCGGTTAGCGAGCTTAAAAAAACCGGTGAACAGATTATACAAAAGCTTAATAAAGAATTAAAAGGTTTTCAGTTTGATGTAAGTGTTGAAAAAGAAAGTTCGGCTGTTAAAATGCTGAATTCAAGTGGATTTGAAGGAGATTTTGCCAAGACTTATTATTCGGTTTATTTCTCGGTTATGCGGGCAAAACAGGATCAGATTTTTTCAGCTTATGAAGGTGAAACGACTTTAGATTTAGAAAACGGTTATGATGCCAAACTCGATAACCTGATTAATTTATGTAATAAACTGGACACTAAAAGCAAAATTAATTCCGGTGTTTATCCCGTTGTTTTTAGCCCTAAAGCCTCGCACTTAATTTTTAATATTTTAACCTTTGCGTTAAACGGCAAAAACGTGCAAAAGGGTTCATCCGCGTTGAGTACTGAAAAAGGCAAAAAAGTATTTGCGAAAAACTTTACCTTAATTGACAACCCGAGGCTTGAAAAAGGCATATCAAGCGTGCCCTTTGACGGAGAAGGAACCCCCACAAAGGAAAAACAAATCATCGAAAACGGAAAAATTAACGGTTTTATTTACGATATTTTTACCGCTGAATTAATGAATGAAAAATCTACAGGCAACGGAAGAAGAGGATATTCAAGCATACCTACTCCGGGTTTTTATAACATTATGGTAGAACCGGGAAAACAAACATATCAGGAAGTCGTTGCTGATATAAAGGAAGGTATATTCGTTGATGAGTTTATAGGCGGTGGGCAAAGCAACGTGTTAGCCGGTGAGTTCAGCGTCAACTTAACTCTCGCATTTAAAATAGAAAACGGCGAAATCAAAGGCAGTTTAAAAGACACAATGCTTTCCGGCAACGTGTTCAACGTATTATCAAACTCTCCTATTTTTTGTAATGAAATATTCCGCAAAAATAATTACTACCTGCCTTATATAATGTTCAACGGATTGTCGGTTAGTAGTTAAGTAAAACCATAGTTCCTCGCCCGGATTGGGAGAGAAGAATTTCACGCGGAGGGAAGATGAGGAACGCGGAGGTTTAGGAGATATTTAAGCCATAAGAG
>CALGPD010000203.1 GCA_937960625.1 uncultured Spirochaetia bacterium
CGTCAGAGGAACGCAGTTCAGTATAAATGTTGCGGATGACGGGTCAACCCGTTGTTCTGTTCATGAAGGAAGCGTTGCATTTGGAAATGAAGGCAGACAAAAAGTAGTTAATCAAAACAGTTATGGGCAAACAGATACCGGTAGAGGTACATCCAAAGGATATATAGATAACAATGCCGAGCAGGAAGATAAAAAATGGAAAGATAGAAAGAATCAGGAAATTGCAAGAAATCCTGAAGAATCAATGAAAAATCTTGAGAGAGAAGCCGAGCAAGTTAAAAGAAATAATACAAGAGCTTATAACGAAACAAGAAGAATACGGAGACGTAGAATGAATAACAGAAATGCAAAAAAAGTTGAACGTCTTGATTATGAAAAATCTAAAAATACAGCGCGAGCTAGAGGAATCAATGAGACATCAAACAATATGGTAAGGAAATACGGACACCGAAGAGGAGTACGTCGACGTGCTAGAAGAATTTCCAGATATACTAGTGTTGTAGAACGTCAAATCAAGGCCATGGATAGATTCATTTCAAAAATGGCGCGCGCAGTTAACAAACTTATTAAAGGACAAGGGGATGCAATTAATAATATGCGCAGGAATTTCATGAGACGCGGATTTGGAAGATTTAGATAGTAATCTTTTTACATAACATTAACACGGGTTATTTTAGCCCGTGTTATTTTTTTAAGGTAACACAATTTCAAATGTTGATCCTTTTCCCGGTTCGCTTGTAACATTTATTTTTCCGTTGTGAAGTTCAACAATTTTTTTCGTTATATACAAACCAAGGCCAATACTATTTGCTTGAGTAGTGTTTTTTGTAGAATATTTTTTAAATAATAATTCGACCTGTTGCCGATCAAATCCATTACCGGTATCAGAAATAAAAAAGCTGATTTCGTTATTTTTTTTATCCACACCGAGATTAATATTTCCATCATTAGTATTCTTAAACGCGTTATCAAGCAAATTAATAATACATTCCCGGATTTTACTTTCATCAAAACTATGAATTAAATCGTTAGGATTTTCTAATAAAAAATTAATCTTCTTCTTTTTAGCAAATAAAGCAAATCCATCAAAAATATTTTTTAAAAATTTATTTACATCAACCGATTTTTTCTTTAATATCAACGTGCCTGCTTCTATGCTTGCAGAAGTTAAAAGGTCATTTATCATTTCAAGCATTGTATCACACTGATCTTTAATATAATTCACACTTAAAATCTGTTCATTACTTAAATTTTTTTCTTCTGATAATAATTTTGCAAAGCCTTGTATAATTGATACAGGGCTTTTTAAATCATGTGCTGCAATGGTTAAATATTCTTCTTTAAGTTTTAAAAATTGGTCAATCTCCTGATTTCTTTTCTCAGCTATAGATTTTAAGTTTTCAAAATATACAGATAACTCGTTTTGAACTTCGAAGATTAAATCTTCAAAAGTTAGAACTCCCTTTTCAATATTGTCTTTTTTTACGACGAGTAGTTTAGCATGCTTTTCCATCATTAGCAGCATTGCCTCATCAACTCCGGCATAAACATCTATAAATTCAATTTCATTACCCGGAATATCATCAGCTTTGGCATCATTATTAAAACCGGTTTCCTTGATATAATTTAAAACATGCTCCCAAGTTATATATTTATAAGATATATTTTTATTACGGATTGGAATAATTCCATTCTGTGTTTTTGTGATAGTTTTTATAATGGTAATTAAATTCTCTGAATTGTTTAAAAAAAAGTAATCACTGTCAAAACAGTCTTCAACTTTTTTAGAAGAGTTTTCAATCATAAAAAACGACACCTTCTTCTTGTAAGTCTATAACAAGTTCAGTAACAGTTTGATTGTGATTATCATTATAAACTCTGTAAAGAAAGTTTCTATATCCCATTGCTCTTAAAGAAATATCAATTAATGCAGTGCCTAACCCTGCTCCTTCTGAATCATCATAATGATCAAGATAGAAATCTGCCAGCCGGTCATATTTTTTTGATTGTTCTATTTTATGGTTTAATCTATCCATTTCCCGTTTAGATGCTTGCCTGTTATTAATACATTTAAACTGCATTATATTTGCTCTGCTTAATAAAACTTCCAATTTAATATATAAATTATACTTTTCTGCTTTTAGGGCCAATTCATCATGAGCTTTTGGCAAACGGTCTTTAAAATCCTTCATAAGTTTTTCATATTCAACTTTTTGTGGCTTGTTTAATTCAATTTCTTTTTTAACAACTTCTTTAAAATTGGCTTTAGCTGCGTTTTGAACTATCTCGGCAAATATCTCAAAAAAAATAACTTCCTTGTCTTCATGCCCCGTGATAGTACAAATTTCCTTAATAAGATTTGTAATTTTATCATAAATTAAATCATCTAAATCAAAAAATGTCAGCGTCTTTAATTTCATATCAAAACCGTTTAAACCGTTTAACAAATTTTATTTTTAATAGTAACATGATAAGATATATTAAAACTATTACACAATATGAAGAAGTATAAACTTTTTTATAAAAAAAATGTAAAAAATTAAATTATTTTTGGAAACCAGTTGTTTATTATCACGCAAATTTTAAAAAGAGGTTTTATTATGTCAAATTTCAATCTTATCGTTATCGAGGGAAGATTAACTAAAGACGCTAACTTTAGCCATACTTCCAGAGGAACCGCAATGTTAAAGTTTTCCATTGCAAACAACTATTATAAAAAAGAAAATGGAGAAAGAAAAGAAGCAGTAATGTTTTTTAATATTATTGCGTGGGAAAAGCTGGCTGAAATCATGTCGCCATATCTTAAAAAAGGAATGCCCATAATTGTTTCAGGGAAAATAGTTATTGATGATTATACTGACCAAAACGGAGCCAAAAAAAAATGGATTCAAGTCGTTGCAAATAACATTGAATTCCTTTCAGGAGCTTATTCTTCAAAGAAAAAAGGTAATCCTGATAATAAAATACCGTATTAAGCCTGAGTAGTATATTTATCTGTCAACTTGGTCGTTAACATATAATTAAATATTTGATATTTATGATTTTCTAGTTATTTTATAAATTAATGAGACTATTTATTGCTGTTCCAATTGAAGAACAAATAATAAAAAACATAGAAAATTTTCAAAAACGGTTTAAAGACTATAATTTTAAAGGAATTAAATGGGTCAAACCAGAACAAATTCACATTACTCTTAAATTTTTAGGTGAAGTTAAAGAAAACAAAACTGAACAAATTATAAATAAGCTGGATAGAATTAATTTTAGCGATATTATCCTCAACATTCAGAATATTGGCGGGTTTCCAAATTTAAATAAAGCAAAAGTTATTTGGGCAGGAGTTTTTGAACAAAATAAAAACAGCGCATTACCTGTTCTTGCAAACAAAGTTGATAATGCCATGAATGAATTAGGTTTTGAAAAAGAAAAACGAAAATTTAAAAGTCATATAACTGTTGCCAGAATAAAACAAAAACCGGATAAGAAATTTATTGATTTATTAACACAAAATGGAACTGAAAAAGATTTTGGCAGCTTCACTTTAAATCAAATTGTATTATATAAAAGTACTTTATTACCATCAGGCGCAAAGTATGAAGTTTTAAAAAAAATATTTGCAAAAAATTCAGGATAGATGTTATTAATAATAAAATGAATATAATTTAATAGTAAGTTGTATTAGTTTTCCGATATATTAAATAAACACAGTTAAATAAGGTGGCAGGTATTCAAATTAAAGATAATATTCAAACATCGAAAGTTACTAAACACGATCTAAATAACGGGCTCAGGGTTGTTTTTGAAAAAGTTGATTTCTTTGAAACTATATCTCTAGGCTTATGGATAAATACAGGCAGTAAAGATGAAGATTTAAACGAACATGGTTTTGCTCATCTAATAGAACATATGCTTTTTAAAGGCACAAAAAGCAGAGATGCAATAGATATTGCCAAAGAAATAGATAGAATTGGCGGATATTTAAACGCATTTACAACCAGAGAATACACATGTTTCTACGTTAATCTGGTTGCTAAGTATTACGATGTAGGATTAAATTTATTATCCGATATGCTGATTAATTCTAAATTTGACAAACGGGAACTTGAAAAAGAAAAACAAGTCGTTCTTGAAGAAATTCGCATGTATGAAGATGCCCCTGATCAATTAGTTCACGATCTATTCATCGAAGACTTATGGAAAGGCCATGCTATAGGAAGGCCTATCATGGGTTCTCTTGAAAGTATTTCAAATGTAACGAAAAAAAATCTGCTTAATTTTTTTGATAAAAATTATCATTCAGAAAAGATAGTTATATCTGTAACGGGAAATTTTGATGAAGATAAAATCATTGCAATCCTTGAAAAAATTAAATTTCCACATAAAGAAAAAAACAATAAAATAATTCCTGAAGTAAAAATGAATTTTGGTAAAGGCTATTCTAAAAAAACCGTTGAACAAATCTACTCATGCTGGGGTTTTAAAGGTATACCTAATTATGACCCAAACAGATACCGCCTGTTTGTTTTTTCAACATTATTTGGCGGAGGAACATCTTCAAGGCTTTATCAGGAAATCAGGGAAAAATACGGCCTTTGTTATGCTATTTATACTTTTAACTCTTCATTCTTAACAAACGGAGTTTTTGGTATCTTTTCCGTTACAAACCCTAAAAACTTTTCTCAGCTTATTGGTTCTATACGGAAACAAATGAAAAAAATAATGAAAAGCGGAGTTACTGATGAAGAACTTCACATTGCTAAAGAACAAATTAAAGGCAATATTATTTTTTCAAAGGAATCCCTTGAAGCACGTATGAACCGGAATGCTAAAAATGAAATGATTTTTGGAAGAAATATCTCTTACCTTGAAGCTATAGAAAATATTGAAAAAGTTACGGTCAATGACATCAAGGAAATAGCCTCATATTTATTTGAGAGTGGAAACAACGCATTTTATGCAGTCGGCCCACAAGGTTATGAAGAAATTCTAAACGAAATTAAAATTTAATATTATCTTTATTCTCATGATAGAAATAAAGTTTAAGAAAAATAATCCTGGTGCAAAAATACCGGAAAAAAAAACAAGCGGTGCTGCAGGATATGATTTATTTGCAAACCCGGATACTGAAATAAATATTAAACCTTTTGAAAGGGTTTTAGTACCTACAGGCATTTCTGTTGCTATTCCAGGGGGTTATGAGGGCCAGGTTAGGCCTAGAAGCGGATTAGCATTAAAGAACGGCATAACGTTGGTAAATACTCCGGGAACAATTGACTCTGATTACAGAGGTGAAATAGGTTTAATCTTAATTAATTTATCTCAAGAAATTTTTACCGTTAAAAAAGGAATGCGTCTAGCTCAATTAATAATTTCTCAGGTAATTAAAACATCCGAAATAATTGTAGATAATTTAAATGAAACCACTCGTGGAAATGGAGGGTTTGGATCAACAGGTGTCTGAAAATAAAAAACTAAATGGAAAAGTAAAAATAATATTTCTTGGCGGGCTTGGTGAAATAGGTAAAAACATGATGGCTGTAGAAATTGATAATGACATCGTTGTTATTGATTGCGGAGTCATGTTCCCGGATGATGAGCTACATGGTGTAGATTTAGTTATTCCTGATATGTCTTATCTTGAAGAAAATAAAGACAAAATTAAAGCCATGCTCCTTACTCATGGGCATGAAGACCATATAGGCGCTCTACCCTATTTTCTTAAAAACATAAATGTTCCGGTTTATGGTTCAAAATTAACAATTGAACTCGTTAAAGCCAGATTAGATGAGACCCTGCAGGCTTCGGATTTTAACCTGATAGCTAAAGAGCCGAGAAGTAAAATAAAATTAGGCGGAATTTCATTTGAGTTCTTACGAACAACGCATTCAATTGCCGACAGTTATGCTATTGCTTTATATACCCGGATTGGAATTATTGTACATACAGGGGATTTCAAAATTGATTTAACACCTGTTGATAAAAAACAATTTGATTTTTACAAGTTTGCTAAACTCGGAGAAAACGGTGTTCTTGCAATGTTTTCGGATTCAACAAATGTTGAAAGAGAAGGCTATACCTTATCTGAAAAATTTATTACTGCAAGCCTGCGCCGCACAATGACAGAAGCCTGCGGCAGAATTATCGTAGCGACTTTTTCTTCCAATATTCATCGAATAGGGCAAATAATTCAAATTGCTAAAATGCTTGGAAAAAAAATTGCCGTGGCCGGAAAAAGCATGAAAAAATATATTACCATTGCTTCCGAACTGGGATATTTTACAATCGACAACGGAAATTTTATTGAAATTGATGAGCTCGAAAAATTCTCAAGGCAGGAGACAGTAGTAATAGCAACGGGAACTCAAGGCGAGCCGATGAGCGCTTTATCTTTGATGTCAACGGACAGTCATAAACACCTTAAAATTGAAAAAGAAGACACTGTAATAATTTCCGCTTCAGTAGTACCTGGAAATGAAAAAATGGTATCCAGAGTTGTAGACAGGTTATTTAAAATTGGAGCTCATGTTATTTATGAGGATTCTGAAGACATACATGTTTCAGGACACGGTTCCGCAAAAGAACTTAAATTAATGCTTGCATTGGTTAAACCGAAATTTTTTATTCCTGTACATGGAGATTTCAGACATTTAGTTCATCATGCAAATCTAGCAGAAGATATGGGAATACACCCTGATCATATTATGATTGCACAAAACGGTGATATTATTGAGATTTCAAACTCTGAAATAAAAAAAATCGAGACAATAGATGCAGATCCTGTTTACATTGACGGTAAGATAATAAGCGATGTAGGTGGAAAAGTATTAACTGACAGACAGCTTATGAGTTCAAACGGCATTGTGATTGCGGTTATTCCTTATATAAAATCTGAAAAAAAATTTAAACAACCCGATATTGTTACCCGCGGTTTTGTATACGTCAAAGAATCTCATGAAATGTTAAACAAAGCACGGCAGATTGCGGAATATAAGGCAAGAGAATTTGTTAAAGAAAACCCGATTAAAGATGACGATTTTTCCACAATAAAAAATTATTTGAAAATGGAGCTTAAAAACTTTTTTTATACAACAACGCAGAGAAATCCTATTATTCTAGTAAGGGTTTTAACTGTAAGTTAAATTATTTCTTTCAATTAATCTTAAGATTTAAATTTTATTTATTACTTTCTTTTGCGCCATATCTTCAAGTATTATCTTCATTTTACTTGCTATAATATCAATTTCTTCGGATTTCTCTTTTACTGATTTGCCTATTTGAGATAATTCGTTGATATCGCTAATTATTATTCTACTATTATCCACAAGCTGGCCTACATCAGTTAGTACTTCTTCATAAGAGGTCTTTACTGACGTTATTTGATTTATAATGCGTTCAAAGGATTTCACGTTATCTAAACTTGATGAAATTGAATTGTCCATCATATTAACAGTATTTTCAAGAGAGTTTGAAATTTTTTCAGTGCTATTCTGAGTAGAATTAGCGAGTTTTCTAACTTCATTCGCAATTATTGAAAAACGCTTGCCCGCAGTTCCCGCTCTAGCTGATTCTATTGCCGCATTGACAGCGAGAACATTAGTCCTTTCATTAACATCGTTTATTATATTTATCATATTAAACATATTCTTAGAATCTTTGGAAATATTTTTTAATATTTCAGTGGTCTGATTTAAATTTTTTGAACTATCTTTACTTATGTTGATAAGATAATCGACTTCCTGCTTTTTATTGGATGTTATATCTCCCACATCATGAATTGAATTGTTCATATTATCAAGCGAAGATATTAAATGGTCAATGATCTCGTTTTGATGGTATGCCTGTTCAGCTAAATCTGTTATATACATAACGATTGAATTTATTAGTTTAAAAATATTTTCAGTATTAGATTTTAATTTTTGATATATCTCTTCATTTGTATTTTTCTCAATTCCAAGCATCTTAGTTAAATAAACATGACAATTTTCTTTTTTATTTAAACCGTTTAAAATTGCAATTGCCATGCTTTCACACGTATTATAACCACAGCTTGCGCAATTTTTTATATCTTCCTTTTCTACTTTATGCATGCTTAAATAAAGATCATTTATTTCCTGTTCAGAAGGTATCCTAATCTTCCGAGTATAATTCTCCGAAGCATTTATATATTCTCTGACATATAATTCCTTATCCCAGTATTTATTAATTGTTTTTTTAAGTTTTGAGGATGCCTTACTTTCCTTATTTTCAGTATGATATTTTTTACGCGCTGTTTGATTTCGTTTTTCTATTAAATGCTCTAAAAAATCCAATGATTTTTCTTTTTTAGTTCCAGTCCCCCCATTACAGCCACTAAAACAATTTAAACAATCTATTAATAAAGGTGTATTTCCATTTTCTATATCTGTTTCAAGATTGTCTAAATATCCGTAAATTTCATCAACCCCTTCAATCTTTCTCGTATTATTCTCAATACCCGGAACATCTCTCATCGCTGTACGCATTAATCCGCCCGGAGTGGAGAAAAGCACTGCCCGTTCAGCAGGGTCATTATCAAAATCCACCTCTGGGAATTTGTTAATATCAAGATTATTCTCAACAAAATAATCATATATTTTAGTTAAAGTAACATTATAATCCCCTATCCCAATTTCTTCAAATTCCCGTTTTTTTGCAATACACGGGGATACAACGAAAATCTTATGATTAGAATATTGCGGATAATAATTCTTTATCATTTTCATTATATGTGCCATAGGGCTGTCAGCAGGGGCAAGGTATTTCAATAAACCAGGTTTGTAAATTTCAATGTAAGTAACTATTGCCGGGCATGGCTGGGCTATCACTGCTTTTGGCTTATTTTTCTTTATATGTTCAATATATGATTTTACAGTTAACTCTGCTCCAAAACTTACATCAAACACTGCCTGAATACCTATACTTTTAAGCCAGCCGTTGAAACGTAAGTAGTCAGGAAAATTCGCGGCAATGGCAGGAGCAACAATAGCAATTACATTTTCACCATTTTCCAATGCATACATTGCGTCATTAAAATCATCAATTATTAATCTTGCATCATGGCTGCAATATTCAATACAATTTCCGCAGCCTATGCATAAATCACTAATAATTTCAACACTATCCCCGCTACCGTCATTGCAATACTTAACCGGACAGACCGAAATACACTTGTGACAATTTACGCATTTATCACTATCTACTTCAACAACTGAAAAAAAATTATATGACATAACAACACCTTCCTCGTATTGTATACTCAATATTATGCACATAATTACCAAAAAGTGAAGTTATTTTCTTTAAAATAAATTTATATTTTTATTTCGATATTAATGTCGTATAAAATACCTTAACATACAACCAATTACATGTTAAATTTATTTTTATTGATTCTTTAACAGTAAAATGCTATAAATATATAGATTGTTAAAAGGAAATGCCATGGATTTTAGTTACGAAAACCTTACTGCTTTTTTTGATAATCTTGGTGTATATCTATTTGCAAGACAGGGAGATTTACAAGTTATTGAAGAACAGCTTGAAGAAATAAATAAATACTTTGACGACAGGTCCAGCATGAAAGAAAAAGAATTGTTTACCCAAAAAATATCCAAGGTTTCAAACATGCTGAAAATTGTTCAAAAACACGTTGATTATTTAGCCTCTAAATTTAATAAAGAATAATCTTTCATAAAACACTTATAAAAAAAAACCACTCAATTTTGAGTGGTTTTTTTTTCGTCCAAGTTCGTTTTTCTTAGCCTATGTATCCCCAAGGGGATTTGAACCCCTGTTGCCGGGATGAAAACCCGGTGTCCTGGACCAGGCTAGACGATGGGGACAAATCTTATATTAACACTTTTATGCTAACATTTATATGAGCCGCGATGGGTTCGAACCATCGACCCACGCCTTAAAAGGGCGTTGCTCTACCAGCTGAGCTAGCGGCCCGATTTAATGTCCGCTAAAGTTAGCAATGTTACATTAAATCGTCAACATTTTTTTTAAACTTTAACGGGAATTTTCAAAATACTGAAAAAACGTTTCAAGTATTTAGTAGACAATAATTTAATAAAAACAACGGAGAAAAACAAATTTAGTTAAAAAAAGTTACAATAAATATTTCTATTTACATAATTTATCCATTGCGGAATTATAAATACTAATAATCTTTTCCTCAATATTCTCAAGTTTAACCAATTCATTATCTTTTTCATTTCTTAATTTCAGTTCAACGCAACCCTGCTCAAGAGACTTTTTACCGACCGTAATCCTGATCGGTATTCCAATTAAATCAGCATCGTTAAATTTAACACCCGCTCGCTCGTTTCTGTCATCAATCAATACATTCAAAGCGGGCATACTATTTTCAACATTGAGTAAATCATTATAAATTTTCTCTGCCGCATCAAACGTTTCCTGGCCGGGTTTACCCATTGGAATAATAATAACGTGGTAAGGAGCAATACTCATAGGCCAGATAATACCGTTTTCATCATAAGTTTGTTCAATAACACAAGCCATTGTTCTTCCAATACCTATACCGTAACACCCCATAGTCGGAATATGTTCTTTTTGATTTTCATCAAGATAAGTAACGTTAAACGCTTTGGTGTATTTATCACCCAGCTTAAAAATATGCCCTACTTCAATTCCTTTAAAGCTTTCAAGTTTATCATCACATTTAGGGCATTTGTCTCCTGATTTAACCATGCGTATATCAGAATAGGTTTCAACTTTAAAATCTTTATCCGGATTAACGTTAATCAAATGATAATCTTTTTCGTTTGCTCCCGTGATTCCGTTAGTTATATATTTTACAGATTCGTCAGCAATTATTCTTACGTTTTCAATATTAACCGGACCCGCAAACCCAACCGGAGCGCCTGTAACGTCAAACACTGTTTTATCATCAGCTATTTCTATTTCATTAACTCCTAAAGCATTAACGAGTTTAACTTCATTAACGTCCAGGTCTCCACGGATTAATACCATATAAGGATTTTTTTTATCATCAACGTATATTAAAGTTTTTATAAAAGCGCCGCAGTCTATTTTAAAGAAATCCGTTAGCTGGTCAATGGTTTTAACTCCGGGTGTTGAAACTTTTTCATTATCTTTAATTTTTTCATCAAGCTTTTTATATTCATACTTTGCCTCAGCTCTTTCAACATTTGCAACGTATCCGCATTTTTTACAAAGAACTATGGTCTCCTCGCCAATTTCAGAAGGCACCATAAACTCCTCACTGCCTGCACCGCCCATAGCGCCGGAATCAGCAGCAACGCGTACGGTATCAAGCCCGCAACGGTTAAAAATTTTTGTATAAGCGCCGGACATGTCTTTATACGTTTTATCCAAACATTCATCATTAGCGTGAAAGGAATAAGCGTCTTTCATTAAAAACTCCCGCGCGCGCATCACTCCGAACCGCGGGCGGATTTCATCCCTAAATTTAGTGCCGATCTGATATAAATTAAACGGTAAATCTTTATAACTTCTAAGTTCGTTTAATACGATATAAGTAAAAACCTCTTCATGTGTGGGGCCTAGAATCAAACCCCTTCCGCCTCTATCACTAAATTTCATCATCAAATCGCCTAAAGCCTCATACCTGCCTGACTCTTCCCATAATTCTTTAGGTATTAAAATCGGCTGTAAAAACTCCTGCGCGCCTGTGTTATCCATTTCCCGGCGTACAATATCCATAACTTTGTTTAAAACTTTTAATCCCAAAGGCAAAAACGAATAAAGCCCTGATGATATCTTTCTTATTAAACCTGCCCTGAGCATAAGCTTATGGCTTTGTACAGTGGCCTCTTTGGGCACTTCTTTTAGAGTTGGCAAAAAGAGTTTAGATAAACGCATTTATTACTCCCACGTAAGTTGTATTCTTAATAAGGTATAAAAACGCGTTATATAAAGCTAGAGCAAAGTAGATATTTTTTAATAGATTTTAGTTGAAGGGGAATTTTAATTGATAAAGTATATCTATATAATAAAGCAAACTTTAATAAATCAAGCTTCGTTTTCCGTTTTTGATAGTAAAGCCACGCACAAAATCAACTCCCAATGAATTAATCTTTCTATTTTTCATAATGAAGCAATTTAATACATCTAAACTTATGGAAAATATTTATATATATCTTTTCTATGAAGAACACGGTAAAACACAATAATATTCTCATTATATTCAAAACCGACTCTATATTGCCCGCATTTAATTCTATAAAAATTTTTATATCCTTTGATTTTTTTTATATTCTGTATTTTTTGAAATGATTTATGATTTGGAAATTCATCAAAAACGATTTTGCCAATATCATCTTTAATTCTTACAGGCAGTTTCTCATAATCTTTAAAGAATCTTTTTTTAAACTTAACTTCCACTATTATAATTCGTTAATTTTTTTGCATCTTCAAGACTAATTTCTTCATCTTCGATATATTCTTCCATGGCTTTACCCATGCCTATATTTAAAATAATTTCCTCAATCTGTTTATATTTTTTATATGAAATTATTACATCCTGAATTTCACCTTGCTCATTTGTAACATATGATTTAATAAGTTTCATTCTAAACCTTTCATATTTATTAAATACAGTTTAATAGCAACAAATTTTAATAAAACAAGCTGCGTTTCCCGTTTTTGATAGCAAAATCACGCACAAAATCTACAAAAGCGTGGTAAACATCGGATTGGGTTTTAAAACAGTCGTTTATTGCTTTAAAAAAACGCATATCGGAATTGTAATGGGTGTCAATTTCGTTAATTATGTCATCGCCGATTTTTTCTACAAGGTCAATGACTTTCCTCTGGACATCGAACTGCGAATCAATAATAAGACACTCGTATTTCTTCTTAAGCTTGTCAGCAAACTTAACTATTTCTGTGTTCCATGTAAAAAAACTAGGGGTCTTTCCTTCCATATCAAAGAAATCCATTTTTAAATAAAATTTAACTTATTTTTTGGAAAAAGTATTTTCCTTTTAAAAGATTTATTTATATATAATATAATCCACTATTATGGATAAAACAATATTTTAAGGCGAATAATATGTTACAATTAACGGAAATTCAAGAACTCGTTATCGGTGATGCCACAGACTATTCTGAAGGCGAAAATAATGAGAGACATATCTATATTTTTAATTCAGGTGATGAAGATAATCTCGATACAAGTTTCACTGCGATAATTTTTGCTGATAATCCCGAAGAAATCAATATTTACAGCAAAAACGAAAGCGATTTACTTAAAATCGCTCTGGATGTAAGAAAAGGTATCAATACTTTTTATGATACGGACGGCAAGGTTATGGGCTATTTTGATGAAAACGAACTAACTATACTCGATGATAAAAAAGAAAGTCTAATGACTTTCAAAGGTGAGGAAATGGCTTTCATGGATGCGCATGAAGTCCCTTTTGCTCTTGTGAATGATGAAATCGAAAACGAAATAACGGAAAAATACTTTTCCCTGCCTCACATGACAATAGAATTGATAGATCCAGAGGAAAATAATATTTATAGAAACCTCGTTGTCGCGAGCATAATAACGTTAACGTTATAAACGTTGGTAAAATTAAAATGAATAACGAAAATAATCCCGATAATGAAAAAAGGAGCAATCTTATGGAAATTGTTTATATATTAATAATCGGGTTATTTGCCGGTGTTTTAGGCGGTTTATTCGGCCTTGGCGGAGGCAGTATAATTATTCCGGCATTGGTTATTTTAATGGGGTTTTCCCAACATATGGCTCAAGGCATTTCATTAGGCGCGATGCTCCCTCCTATTGGTATACTAGCAGCGTATAAGTACTGGCAGGCAGGAAATATGAACTGGAAATTCGCGTTGCTTATTGCCGCGGGCTTTATTGTAGGAGGATATTTCGGTGCTATTATTGCAAATAAAATAAACCCCCGTGTTATGAGGATAATGTTTGGGGTTTTTCTAATAATTATTGCAGTTAAAATAATTATTAAAAAATAATTTTCTTTCTTTAAGTCTGTTTTTTTCTTTATTTTTAATATAAAGTCAATGCAATATTGTATTTAAAATTTAACTTTACAACATTTTTTATTAAATTTCTTTTGCTGAATTAAAAACTTATCACTATAAAGATTATAAATACTAATTATGAAAAAACATTTAAAAAACATATTCTGGCTTGCCACAAAACAGATTTTAAGGGACAACGTATATTCGTTAGCGCAATTTCTTTTATCCTTAGTATTCGTTATATCATATTATATGAAACTTTTTTACTTTATTCTGCCCGCAAGAGCAACCATAGAAACCGTTGACATATCAGCATCTGTATTATCAACGACTTTAACAATATTAATCATATTCAGCGTGGTTATATTTTTGCTTGTATCATTGATTTATAATAAAAACAGAAACAAAACTTTTGGAATTATGCGCGGTGTAGGTGCCAGAAAAGGTTTTATATTCGTTTTAATGTTAATGGAAAACCTAATCATTTTAGTAATCTCAGGATTTACCGGTTTAATTATTTCCGGAATATTTTTTAACCCGAGCGCAGATTATTTGATTAAACTTTACAGCGTAACTTCACCACCGGGATGGGATAACTTTTTAATGTCAATATTAATTACTTTGGGTGGAGTTTTAGTATTATCCGGTGTATCCGCCTTTTTGACATCGTTAAAAATACTATTTACAGACCCATATGAAATTCTCAGGAGCCGCGAGTGATTTCTAAAATAACAAACGTAGCAAAAGAATACATTAGTAAAAGCGGAAAAACCGTTTCAGCAATTGACGGAGTTTCCTTTGATATTAACGAAGGTGATTTTATAGCCATTGTAGGCCCGTCAGGAAGCGGTAAAACAACTCTTCTTTCAACCATAGGGTGCTTAATCCAGCCAACAAGAGGAGACGTTTATTTCAACAAAAAAAAGGTAACACAAATATCAGATAAAGATCAATGCTCTTTACGCGGCGAGCACATAGGCTTTATTTTTCAATTCACATACCTCGTAAGCCACTTAAACGTTCTTGAAAACGTTTTAGTGCCGTTAATGCTCGTGGGCGAAGAAGTAAACGATGAAAAAAAAGAATACGCAGTTGATTTATTGACCCGGCTTGAAATGCAGGACAAACTTGATTATTTCCCTAAGGAATTATCAGGAGGCGAGATTCAACGTACTGCAATTGCAAGGAGTTTAATAAAAAAACCCAGGCTTTTATTAGCAGATGAGCCAACCGGCGACCTTGACTATCACACCTCGCAAAGGATTTTCAGTTTCTTTCATGAGCTTAACAAAAAACAAGGTACCACTATCGTTGTCGTAACACACAATCCAGAGTTTGCAAAATACGCTGATGACATATACAGGATTGAAAAAGGCAAAGTTACAGAACTCGTTGACAAATCACAATTATAACTTTATTACAAAATTAATTAAATATTAACATTAAAGACTTGATATATTATTTTCTTTTTGATAAAATAATATACAGAGTAGAAATATGAGAAATAATAAAATTAAGCTTTTTATTTTATTTATGCTTATAATGTTAACGCGTTGTGTTATTGGGAAATTTGATTCTTACTGTAAAATCGTTTATTGCAGCAATATATACGGAAATTATGACATTTTCATAATGGATAACGATTATTCAAATGTCAAACGCCTAACAAAAGATGGAGCAGCAGATGAAGCTCCTATTATATCTCCATGCAGTACTAAGATAGTCTTTCAATCCAACAGAATTGGCAATTATCGGATATATTCAATGGATATTAACGGCACAAATGTTAAACAACTTACTTTTGATCCCGGTGCAGTTGATGATAAAACACCGAGTTATTCTCCTGATGGAACAAAAATTGCTTTTGCAAGCAACCGGGATGGAGACAATGAAATATATATTATAAATGCCGACGGAAGCAACTTAAAACAACTTACTTTTAATTCAGCAAACGAAGAAAAACCGCGTTTTTCTCCTGACGGAACAAAAATTATTTTTTTTAGTGACCGGGATGGTGATAATGAAATATATACTATGGATTTTGACGGTTCAAACATCATACAATTAACAAACAATAACAGTAGCGATAATGACCCTGCATACTCACCGGATGGTACAAAAATAGTTTATCAGAATGATCAAAGCGGTAGTTCCGATATCTACATCATGAATTCTGACGGTAGTAAACAAACACCATTAGCTGCTTCCGGCGACGCAGAATATACACCTGGATTTTCTCCGGATGGCAGTAAAATCATTTATATTAGATGGAGCGGAGGAGCAAAGCTTTATTTAATGGATGCAGATGGAAATGGTCAGCATGATATTAGTCAAGGAACGGACGAGGCTTATGCTTCATTTTCTCCTTCTTTTTATACAAAATAATTATGTTTAAGGCATGATTATAAACACAAAACGTTATATAGGCTGTTGCGGCGCATACTGCAAAACGTGTAAGCCGTTTATAGCAGGTCAATGAGCAAGGTGTAAAATAGGATTCGATACCGGTGAAAACGACATTAACAGAGCAAAGTGTAAAATGAAGCTTTGCTGTTTTATAGACAACGGGTTTGACATCTGCACGGATTGCGTAGAGTAGATAAATGCAAAATTATACAAAGCCGGTATTCTAAAAACGGATACAAGTAAAAAATATAAGCAAGCCATAGAATTTATAAGGTCGAACGGGTATGAAGATTTTTTTAAACTTACTGACAAATGGAAAAACGCATACGGCAGGTATGAGTGATAAAAATTATTAGCATGAAATTTAATTTGTATTAATTCTCTATAAAATATATTTGGTAGGGAACGCAAATCTATGTTCCCTACCAAATATATCTTTTTTTATGGTTAAAAAAATTTTCTGTAATTTACAGCTAAAGAGGATAAACCAAGATTTACGTTATTCTAAAACTCTGCTTCGGGTTGGGTCATGGGTTCAAGTAAGTGCGATTTTGAAACAAGTTCCTGTTTTTTATCCATTTTTTTTCTATCTTTTATAAAAGCATCCTGAGCGTTAAAAATTTTCTTTTTGCTTTTTGGAGTTTCAACGTGCGTATATTTTTTATCCAAAAGTTTCCTTGCTTTTACGTTGTCGTCCACATTGTATTTTAAAATATTGATTGCCTGTTTCTTTAAATCATCTTTTTCTATAGGTATCATAAGTTCAACACGTTTAAATAAGTTTCTAGGCATCCAGTCCGCGCTTGACATATACACCATTTCATCTCCGGCATTTCTAAAGTAAAAAATACGGGAATGCTCTAAAAAGCTGCCTACAATACTAACAACGCGTATATTTTCGCTCAAACCTTTTACGCCTGCGCGTAAACAACAAATGCCGCGTATAATAAGGGTTATTTTTACTCCTGCTTTTGAAGCTTCATATAATTTTTCTATTAAACCTGGTTCAACCAAAGCATTCATTTTTGCCATGATTTCCCCGCGGCCCGCTTTGGAATGCACCTGAATTTCGTTATCTATTAATTGGAGAAGTTTATCCCTGATTCCGTTGGGAGAAACCGCAATCTTACGCCAATCCGGTAATATGGAATAACCGGTTAAATAGTTGAAAAAGGCGGATATATCAAATGCGAGATCATCATCGGATGTCATTAAACTTACATCAGTATAAAGCCCCGCGGTTTTTTCGTTGTAATTCCCTGTGCCGAACTGCATATAACGCTTTATTGTTCCGTCTTCTTCTCTTCGGACAATCAACAATACTTTTGAATGCGTTTTTAAACCCTTTACGCCGTAAACAACGTGAATACCGTTTTCCTCAAGTTTTTTAGCCCATTCGATATTCCTTTCTTCATCAAACCGCGCTTTTAATTCTACCAGAGTTGTAACCTGTTTGCCGTTTTCAATTGCTTTTAAAAGCTGTTTGACAACCTTAGACTTATCGCCCGTTGTACGGTATAAAGTCATTTTAATAGCAAGAACATTAGGATCGTTTGCTGCTTGTTCAAGCATATCTATCACAGTTTGAAAACTGTCATATGGATGATGTAAGAAAACATCCTGACGTTTTAGCAATGAAAAAACATCATCAATTTTATAGTAATACGGAGTATGCTCAGGATCAGATGCTCCGGGAATTATTCCCGCCAATTCACCGAATAAAGCAAAACCAAAAGTTAAGTCTACGGGGCCGTCAACATTAAATATCATATCATCAGTTATTTCAAACTCTTCCTTGAATTTTTCCAGATGCCTGTCTTGAAATTTACGGTTAATTTCCAGACGAACCGGGGAACCTTTACGCCGCTCCTTTAACCTGTCCTCAAGTTCTTTTAACAAATCAGAAGCACCTTCTTCATCAACTTCAAGGTCGGCGTTACGGGTAATCCTAAACGGATATTGATCATTAATATTATGGCCGGGAAATAATTTAGCAAGAAACTCAATTATTATTTCTTCGATTAAGAAGAAATACTTTTCACCCTGCCATTCGATTATATAAAATCTAGGTAAAATACCCGGTACAGGAACAATAGCAAAGTGTTCTTCATCTCCGCCCTGATCAATTGCGCAAAGGATATTTAAAGTGTTTGTATATATAAACGGGAACGGATGTGTCGGGTCAACCGCCATGGGAGTAATTGCCGGAAATATTTCCTGATCAAACAATTTGCCAAGATGGTCTTTTAAATCCTGGTTTATCTCAGATAAACTTTTAAAATAAATACCGTGTTGTTCGATTTCAGAGCAGACTTTATCCCAACCTGCATATTGACGTGAAATAAGGCCGCTTAAATTGTCTGTAATGCGCTCAACCTGCTCTTTAGGAGTATATCCTGAATTATCAGCTTCCTCAATACCTTCCTCGATTAAAATACGCAAGTTCGCGACACGGATCATGAAAAATTCATCAAGATTTGAACTAAAAATCGCTAAAAATTTTAAACGTTCAAGAAGAGGATTTTTTTTATCTTCAGCTTCTTCTAATACTCTTTCATTAAATGCTAACCAGCTAAGCTGGCGGTTTTCAAAAATTTCTTTTTTATTCATTTTAATCTCTCAATCAATTCAATATTTATTCCAAAAACTCTGCTAAACAAGTTTTTCTTTTTATCAAAGTGGATTTTTTCAAGCCATCCGCCTTCATTAAATTTCACGTTAATAATTATTTCGTTGTCTTCAATATCAATGTTTATATCCTGAACCAATTGCTTATGGCTTCTATCAAGAGCATCAGCAAGGCGTAAAATAGCAGCAAGTTTACTTACAACGACTCTTGCTTTGTTGCCAAGAGAAGTATATTCAAGGTGGTATTTTTTAGGCATGCTGCGTCTATGATACCTTGCAACAGTTGCAATAATCTGAACATCCTGACTTGATAATCCAGGCATCTCTATATTTGAAATTAGGTAATAGGAATGTTTATGATGTTCCGAGTTCTTTATAAAGATACCTATATCATGCCATAATGCGGCTAATTTTAATAAATATCTATGTTTTATTGATAAATTGTGAATAGGTTTAAGCTGGTCAAAAATCTTTACGGACAGTTCTGAGACCCTTAAAGCATGAGGTTTATCAAAATGATATTTATCCCCGATGCTGATTGCAGATTTCCATATTTGTTTTGTCATAAACCCTGATTTAAAAAAACCTGCCATTTGATTTAATATACACCCTGTAAATGAAACGTTAATACATTCAATTTTATCACAACCGGTTAATTCTAAAAAGTTAATATAAACCTCGGTTGTAGGTAAAAGTAAATCAGCATATTCATTAGCAAGGTCATATTTTTCAGCCAACTGGCCGATGGTCATTGTTTTTAATTCTTTATAAAATTGCTCAAGTTTCTTTCTAGGAATAGCTTTGCCGGAAGGTGAAATTATCTGACGCAATACTTTAACAAGAGAGCCGCTTGCAAAAAAGTTTTTTGTTTTTATTTTAGGCATACTTTGCTTAAGCATTTTGATATCACTATGAACGTATTTCTCCATAGCATCTTTAAAATGTTCTTCTGAAACTTTTTTAAGGTTTTCCCTTAACCGTAATCCGCCAATAGGTATTGAGCGGGAAAAAAACACTTCATTGGTTTTTAACATGGAAAACTCAACGTTTCCGCTGCCTACTTTAGCGAAAGTAACTCCTTGATCGACAATGTCTTTGAAGTCTTTAATTTCCAAAGCAAGGCCAAGATAAACAAGACGCTCTTCCTCGCTTTTTTCAATAATCTCAATGTTAATACCTGTTTTTAATCTAACCTGCTCTAAAAAGAAATCCTGATTATCAATTGCCCTGATCGCGCTTGTTGCTACAGCACGGTAACGCTTTACAGCGTATTCAACGAGTTTACGTCTAAACACCTTAAGAATGTTAATCGTTTCTTTCAATGCTTCAGGGCTGATATACCGTTTAAGAAAAGTTTCTTTACCTAAACGTAAAGGATATTCCATTTTATCTAATATTTTAAGTTTATCCTCTTTTTTTTCCGCTATTGTCATTCTAATTGAGTTTGCACCCAAATCAATTGCTGCTATTGCACTCATTTTATTCCTTTTAATACAACTTTTTTGTCAAAGACCCATGTAAACATGTCGCCTTTTTTACTTACACCTTCAATCTCAAAAAACAAATCACTTTCAGGTGCATTAACTTTTATAATTAATTCATTATCTTTTATACTTACCCTAAAATCATGAATGGTTTCAAGATGGCTTCTATCCATTGCATCCGCAATTCTCAAGACCGAAGCAAGTTTGTTTACAATTTCTTTATCGCCGTTATTTAAATTCTGATAGCCTTGATGTGTTTTCTTTGGCAAAGATTTCCGGTGATACCGTGCTATCTGGGCAATAATATCTTTTTCCCTTTCATCATATCCAATTAAATCTGAGTTTTCAATTAAATATTGACTATGTTTATGATGCGCTGAATGAGAGATATAATAACCGATATCATGGAGCATTGCAGCTGCCATTAGATATTCATGCCACCTTTCATCAAATCCAAAATCATCCTTTAATTGTTCAAACAATCTGATTGACAATTCAGTAACATTTTCAGCGTGTTTCTCTTCAAAATTATAACGATGCCCGATTTCCCATATGCGGTGTTCTTTTAATAATTCCGAATCATGTTGATAAGGAAAGATTATACCTAAACGGTTTATTGTATCAATCATTAAACCGTCTTTTAAGCCTTTGCTCAATGAGGTAAAAGCGTTTTTACCATAAAATTTCATTACTTTTTTTATTACAAGGCCTGCTGCTAAAATAATATCCACGCGCTTTTTATCAAGGCCGGGCAATTTCAAACGCTGGCGGAATGTCTTGGAAGCAATGTCTTCGCATAATTTCTCAACATCATTAAGTTCAACTTCTCTAAACATATCATTCTTGCCGTTGCTTTTATCAAGAGCGTGAATTATTTTAGTAAAATTATTTAATGAACCGCCTGTTCCGATTATCATATCAAAATCATGTTTTTTTGCAGCAAGTTTTATTCTTTTAAAAACAGAATCAAGATGGTTTTCAAGCATTTCTAACTCATATGATTTAACAGGATTACTTTTTAAAAAAAACTTAGTTAAACGCGTTCCACCCAAATTAAGGCTTTCGTTATAGCTAATTTTATCTGTATCCCCGATAACGAGTTCACAGCTTCCACCGCCAATATCAACAATAAGCGCCTGCTTGTCTTTTAAATCAAAGTTTGAAATTACACCGAGAAAAATCAAACGGCCTTCTTCTTTACCTGAAATTATTTCAATATTTTTTATACCGGTTTCTTTGGAAATAAAGTTTTTCACTTCTACTGCATTAGCAGCTTCACGGAAGGCTGCGGTAGCCACTACCCTCACATGATCCACTTCATAATCATCCATTATTTTTTTAAATTTTTCTAGAGTCCGCTTAATCCTGCGGATACTTGAGGAGCCGAACACACCCTTTTCAAAAACCTCTCTTCCAAGGCGGATGGTATCTTTTTCATCAATTAATATTTTATAATTCTTTTTTTCAATTAATTCTGATATTAATAACCTTACAGAATTACTTCCGATGTCAACTACTGCAACTCTTTTAATCATGTTATACTTTCAAATCTTTTATTTTTTATATATACTTAAAAATATTAAATCCAACGGATTAGAATTCAAATATTACAATAAGTATAAAGCCTAAAAAAAATAATACCAGTAAAAAGTATATCAAATTTATTTTTGAGTATGTTAAAATTTTATTAAAAGAACGATAATCAGGTTATATATAATTATCTGTAGTCTTTATAATTGATGTTGATTTTTTTCTTAACCCTTGGTATTTCTTCTTTATTTTTTCCATACCTGTTTGCGCGCTTTCTAAATACACTCTTTACATCTTTAAAAGCTAGGCCAGAAAAATAATAAAAATAGTTGGTTATTATTGAACCGGCAGCAAGAAAAACCATAAATATAAAAATTAATTTCATGCCGGAAGTTTCTTCTTTAGATTTTAAAAAAACAATCGGCTGGATAAGCAAAGCTGCTGCCAGACCTCCGATAAGCCCGCCAACATGGCCGAAATTATCTATACCCTGAACCGATACACCGATAAACAAATTTATTGCAATAATAAATATCAAATTATTCAGTAGACTTCTTCTAAAATTCGGATCAAGCCTATGCTTATTCATCAAGGTAAAAGTAAGCAATGCGCCTACCAAACCAAATAAACTTCCTGATGCTCCGACGCTTACAATAAAGGTAAATGATGAACGTGAAATAAAACTTATAAGAGTACTGGATAATCCCGAAATGGTATATATTACAAAAAACCGTTTTTTGCCATAGATACTTTCAAAAAACCTGCCTATTAAAAACAGACTAAACATGTTTATTAAAATGTGCAAAAAACCACCATGCTGATACGTTGCTGATAACAATCTATAATAAGCATTCTCATATCTGATAGCAGGAGGAAAACTCGAAGCATAAGCATAGTTAAAAACAGCCGCCCTGCCAAACCTTAGAACGACTTCTCTTCCATTCCTTACTGTTACAATTCTATACGAAGTTAATTCCTGAGCAACATCATCAAGGCGGGTATCAAAATTTTGAAGTATGTTTGCAAATAAAAACAATGATATATTCGCGATTATAAGAATAAATGTAACGTTTTTTCCTTTAAAAAAACCAAATACATTTTTAGAATTATTTTTATTTGCAGTATCTTTGGCATCACCGACTTCATAATCATCAGGCCCTAATTCATAATCCATTTAAAACTCACTTTAGTCATAATTTTAAAATTCAAAAATAATCATTGATAATTGATAAATCAAGCAATACAGTATATTAAAAACATAGCTTTGGCATTAATTTCTATGGCATTATATTTTATTTATGAAAAAAGGCATATTTATTTTTTTTCTCGTTTGTTGTATAAAATCATCGGGTATTTCCGGTAAAACTTTTATAAAGTTTCATAAGTTTTCATACGGTATTAGAATTATTCCAGCAAACACAAGCATAAAAAATTTCTCGTTATATTTACCGCTGCCCGCCACAACGAAAAATCAAAAACTCATTAAATATAAAGTGAACATTAAAAAATATAAGATAATAACGAGTAAGATACATAAAGCAAAATACTTATATTTTAATTTCAAGCGAATTCCCGCTAATAAGAAAAATCTTGACATTTATATTACTGTTGAAGTTCTAAAAAAGCAGAAAAAAAACAATTTAAAAAGTATTCTATATACGGATAAAAACTATAAAAACAAAAGCGTTTACCGGTTTTTACGTTTTAATAATTATATAAACAACAATCATAAACTGATAAAAAACTTAACTTCTGAACTTAAAGGCGCATCAATCTATTATCAAATAAAATACCTCACGGAACGAATTAACAGTTTAATTAAGAAAAGAGCGCGTTTTAGAGGACTTAGAAAAGTCAGTCATATTTTAAAATACATGGATGGAGAGTGTTCGGATTATGTAACGGTTATGGCTTCGGTTCTTAGAAATCTAAAAATCCCTTGCCGTCATGTTGTGGGGAGAATAATTACCAATGATATAAAAAAATCATGGCATATTTGGGCAGAAGTTTATACTAATAAACTCGGATGGGTCCCGGTTGATCCATTCTATTATAATACAAATAAATCTCTGATTGGATATGAGCCTGATGATTATATTATTTTTCATAAAGGTATCTTACTGCCTAAACTAAAAAGAAAAAATAAAATTCCCATTTTGCAAAGTTATTACTACACTTTCACCTATAAAGGCAGGCCTAATATAAAAGTTAAATACATCTGGAAAAAATAAAAAAAAAACCTGATGCATTTTCTACACCAGGTTAAGTCTGTAAGCAGGTAGGGGGAGAGAAGACAAAAAGACGTTTTCTCTAAGTATTATATATAGAAAATTCCGTGCCAACTTGATAAATTTTTAAATCACCACAGCATAAACAATTAAAAACATCCATTAATATAATGGATAAAATTTGATGCTTTTTTCCAACACTACTTGTGTAGTAAATTTCAGACACAAATGAGGAAAAATAAAATTTTAAAACTTAGCCTTATGTTATTAATACTTTCCAATACAAATATGTTATTATTATATTATGAAAGATATTCAGGACAGATATATTAAAAGTTTTGATAAAAAGCTGAATGAAATTGATAACGGTTTAATAAATCGTAATTTTGAAATACTTCGAGCTATGGGGCATAAGCTTCATGGTTCGGGTGCCTCGTATGGATTTGCTAAAATTACTGAAATCGGAAAAACAATAAATTCGTTGGCAAAAGAAAAAAAACTGGATGATATTAACAAGCAAGTTTCGATATTAAAAGAATATATTACAGATTTAAAAAAACAACGCGGTATTATATAGCTTCTAACATCAAATATTTTTTCTCCTATCTCTTAAGTAAAACAAAAATAATAATATGCTGAAAGTAATGTGATTTCCGATTATTGCTATTACACAGGGAATCGTTGCTTTATGTCCGAAATTTATCAAAGCAACAATTAACGCAAATTGTGTATTTTTCGATGCACTAATAGCGGTCAATGAATTAACACTATGCTTAAAAAAAACAATCCCTGCCAGATAGCCCAATAATGCTTGAATAAAGTATTGAACTAATATTGCAGCAAACAATATACTCATTGTGTAATTTAATTCAATGCTTTTACTGGCGCTGGCAACAGCTACGTATATTAAAATAAATAATAAAGTTAAACTTATTATATAAGAGTATTTCTGTATGCCTTTTAGGAAAACCGGTTTTATATATTTATGAATTATCTTTGAAATAAACCAAGGAATGAATATTAAATAGCACAGTTTTAATATTAGTGATGAGACATCAAATTCTATTTTCGCGCTAAAAAATAAATACGTTAACAGCGGTATTGTGAATGCCGCCATAAAAGTAAAAATAAAAAGATTAGATATAACGAGTTTTTTATCCCCGTTTTTTATTAAATCAACTAAACCAGTCATTGCAAAACCCGTTGGGGTTATAGCTATTAAAAACAACCCTATCCTAAAATCAAAATCAAAAAAATTTTTAAACGCAAAAAAAGAAAAAAAAGGCATAAACATCAATGAAATAATTCCATATGCAAATATTTCTTTTCTTTTTAAATCCGTAATTTTAAATTCTTCTTTTATAAATCCGATGAAAAGAATAAAAGCTAATACATAAGGAATTGTTGCTTTTAAAGCCTTACCTTGAGGAAATATGAATCCTAGTAAAATACTTAAAAAAATAACGGGATATGAAATCAGCCTTTTCAAATATTAACCCCGTCAAATAATTCAATAATTTCTTCATGTTTAGCAATTACTAAATCTGCACCAGCGTCTAATAAAGTATTTTCATCTAGTGTAGTAGTAATAGCTACGGTATAAATTCCCGCTGCTTTTGCGCTTCTAATACCGTATGGAGCATTCTCAATACATATACAATCATCCGGGGATAAATTAAGCTCTTCATAAGCTTTGATAAATGACATAGGATGGGGCTTGCCAATATTTACCAAATCACTGTGAATTACAACGTGGAAATATTTCTTTAAATTAAAATCAGTCAAAACTTTATTTACGTTGAATTTTGTACTGCCTGAAACTATTGCAAGTTTAAATGAATCATGAAGCTTTTCCAATACACTGTAAATTTTTTCAAAAGGTTTTGGGTCATATTTTCTCCAATAGTAATCAATTTTCTCATCAAGAATTTTCTGCATTGAAAAATGCTCAATGTTTTGTCCGTCGCGGTTAAACATTTCATATATAAGCTCAGACGGTTTAATTCCTTCTCTTTCAAAAATTTCTTTTTCTTCAATCAATATTCCTTTTGATTTGAAAATTTCAACCCAGCATATTGCGTGGTATTTCATTGAATCAATTATTACTCCATCCATATCAAATAGTATTGCTTTTGCATTTTTTATCTCTGGTATCATAAAAATCCTTTTAATATTTATTGTTTTAATATACAATATATATAAACAATCGCGTGAAATTTAAAAACATTGTCAAAATATCATTGACAACAATCTATTATTTTAATATAAGTTAATTGCTTTTATGGATAAACAAAAATTAACAACTCTAGAATTAATATCTGGTATTATTGCCAACTCTCATAATCTAAATGAGACTTTGAAAAGTATTGTGCTTTTAGTAAAGTCAAGAGTAAAATCTGAAGTTTGCTCAATTTATCTAATTGATGATTACGAAGAAGTATTAATACTCAAAGCAACAATTGGTTTAAACCTCGGCGCTGTAAATAAAGTTAAAGTACCTCTATCCAAAGGCCTAGTGGGTGAAACCGTAAGAAGCAAAAAACCAGTTTTTGCTCCAATTGCAGCGGAACATGAAGCTTATGAATACATCCCTGAAACAGGAGAAAAAAAAGTAACTTCCTTTCTCGGCATTCCTTTATTTGACAGAGGAAAAGTAATAGGCGTTTTAACTGTTCAAACAAAAAAACAGCACATTTTCTCAGAAAGCGAAATAAAACTTATTCACGCTATCGCGGGCCAGGTTTCCTTAGTAATTGTAAACGCTAAACTGCTGGAGTTTATTAACTCGCAAAAAGAAGAACTTCAAAAAGAAAAAGACGCTATTGACGAATTAAACCGTAAAAAAAGGCAAACGAAACGGGAAAACATACGTTTATACGGTGTGCCTGCATCCAAAGGCGTTTCTGTGGGCAAGGCTCAATATTTTAAAGTAAAAGTTGATCTTGATTCAATCACAGACGAAAAAGTAAATAACCCTAAACAAGAATTGGAAAAATATCTATCAGCCGTAGAAAAATCAAAAATCCAATTAGTGCAGCTTGAGATTGATATTTCCAAAGTGTTATCCGAAGAAGAAGGAAAAATTTTTCAGACCCATTTAATGATTCTTGAAGACACCTCGTTTCACAATAAAATTCATAATGAAATTGATGAAGGCTGGAATGCCCAAACTGCGGTTAAAACTATTATCAAAGAATATATTAAAGCTTTTATGCAAATAGAAGATGAATATTTAAGAGAACGCGTTAACGATATACGCGATGTTGGTAATAGAATATTATCTAACATTTTAAATAAAAACTCGGGAAGGCTGGAAATCCCGGAAAACGCAATCATTATCGCTAAAAGTTTAACAGCAACGGATATAGCAACAATTGACGTAAAAAACGTTAAAGGTATTCTTTTAGAAAAAGGCGGCGCCATTTCTCATACTACTATTCTGGCAAAATCTTTCGGCATTCCCGTTGTAGCGGGCGTAACAAATGTTTTCAGCCTTGTTAAAGAAGGGGAAAAAATTGCAATAGACGGTAATTCCGGCAACGTATATATTAACCCTGATGAAAAAATCAAACAGGAATACTACAGGCTTGAAAAAGAGTTTAAACAAATTGCGACAAAATTTCAAAGCAAGAAAGATGAAAAAGCCGCGACAAAAGACGGTACAGAGCTTGTAATAGGTGCTAACGTGGGTTTATTATCCGAGCTTGAACTTGCAAAACAATACGGGGCTGAGGAAATAGGTTTATACAGGTCAGAGTTTTCGTTTTCAATAAGGGATAATTTCCCTACGGAAGAAGAACAATACCATTACTATAAAAGCATTATTACCAAGTTTGATAAGGGCGTAACTTTCCGGATTTTAGACATCGGCGGCGACAAACACCTTTCATATTTTAAAATACCGCCTGAAGAAAACCCGTTTCTTGGATATAAATCCATAAGAATTTTATTTAACGAGCTGGACATTTTTAAAGACCAGATTAAAGCCGTATTACGCGCAAGCGCGCACGGTAAAGTTAAAATCATGTTTCCAATGGTTACAAATTTAGAAGAAGTTATACATATAAAACGTATTTATGAAGAATGCCAAAAAGAACTTGCAAGCAAAAATATAAAATACGATGAAAATATGGAAATCGGAGTTATGATTGAGGTGCCTTCCGCGGCCATTATCTGCAGCGAAATAGCCAAGCACGTTGACTTTTTCTCAATCGGAACAAACGACCTTATTCAATACCTGCTCGCTGTTGACAGAAACAACCGCATAGTCGCAAAGATGTACCGCCCTCTTCATCCCGCTGTATTAAAAACCATAAAGCAGATAATCGATACCGGGCATGACGCGGGTATATGGGTATCAATGTGCGGTGAGATGGCGGGTAATTATTTATACACTCCAATGCTTATAGGTATGGGGCTTGATAAATTTCACATGGCGCCGGCTAATATTCAGATGGTTAAATTAACCATGCTTGAAACCGACTATGAAAAAGCTAAACAGTTAAGTAAAGAAATATTAACCCTAACAAGGCCAAAAGAAACGAGAAAACTTATTATAGAAAACCATCCGTTTGACGTTGACGAATTAAGTTTCCATGAAGTGGCTGAGTAATTTATTTAAGCATTATGGGCATTCAATACTATACCTAGTATATATTATTTTAAACATCAAATTGCTTCCTAAATCAATTGGACCGCTCCAAACAATTCCGTCTTTGGAATAATTAACAGAATCAGATGGATAGACAGTAACATGAATACCATCACCAAAACACCCTGCTGTAAACCTGTTTGATGTATAAAAACTCCAATTCTTTCCGTTTCTTGACCGGAAAATTTTGCTGTGAATTCCACCGTCTAAATAAAAATAACCTTGAGCATAATATATATAACTTGAAGTAAAAGATGAATCGATATTTCCGGTTTGAGTCCAGTTATTTCCATCCGTTGAATATAAAACCGTTGCTCCGCTGTCAGGAAGGGCCACAAAAACGCCGTTACCATAAACAACGCTTTTATAATAATTCGCAGAACCTGTAGATTTATGAGACCAATTTTTCCCGTCTGTTGATGTTAAGATAATATTTGGGCCTGTTGTATTTCCACCCACGGCAACGAATTTACCATTTCCATAACAAATTCCCCATAATTCTTCGATTCCAGAGGGAGCGGTATTCGATGACCAGTTTATACCGTCTTCAGAATAATAAATATAACCGTTTAAGCCGTCTTTTCCCACGGCAACGAATAAGCCGTTTGCATATGCAACGTCATACAAATCAATAGAAGTTCCGGCTTTTAAAGAATAAAACCATTTTTTTCCGGTATAAGAATAAGCAAAAACAGAATCGGTTCCAGCCTCGCCTACAGCTACGTATATCTTTGAATTATTGCATATTCCCCTAAGATTACATCCG
>CALGPD010000204.1 GCA_937960625.1 uncultured Spirochaetia bacterium
ATATAGAGGAGTAATGGTAAAAGCAAGAATTCTTCATTTGATAACAAAAAATGGTAGATTGAATTCTAAAATTTGGAGAAGTTCAAGTATACAATTAACTATTAGGAAGACCCAAAATAAAGTTTTTCTACGTTATTTTGGTTATCTCAGATATAGAAATAATCGAATAAGAATAATTGGAAAATATGAAAGTTAAATACATACTTTATTAATATTCTTGATTTTTGTTTTTTTCTTGCAAAAACCAATATATGCAAATATATTTTATAAAATTTACTTCGGAGTAATAAGAATGTTAGCAGACCGGACAAAACTTATTGATTCATCAGGCATTAGAAAAGTATTTGCGCTTGCAGCAACCATGAAAGACCCGGTTAACCTTTCAATTGGCCAGCCTGATTTTGATGTACCTGAAAAATTCAAACAAACAGCAATTCAGGCAATAAAAGACGGAAAAAACGGATATACTCAAACCGGCGGATTAAATGAACTTAGAGAAACGATTAAAAAATACGTTTCTAATTCCCGAGGCAGAGATTTTGACGATGTGTTTATTACTTCCGGCGTATCCGGAGGTTTGTTTTTAGCTATTATGTCATTAATAAATCCCGGAGATGAAGTTTTAATAACAGATCCTTATTTTGTAATGTATAAACATCTCGTTAATTTAATGGGAGGAACTCCGAAATTTATCGATACTTATCCAGACTTTCATTTACGCGCAGACGAAATTGAAAAAAAGATTACAGATAAAACAAAAGTTATCATACTAAATTCACCGAACAATCCAACGGGAATTGTTTACACTCAACAAGAATTAAAAATGGTTGCAGAAATTGCAAAAAAATACGATTTATTTATAATCAGTGATGAAATATACGATGCTTTTTCATATGACGGTGAATATCATTCTATTTGTTCATATTATGAAAAGTCGTTATTATTGGGCGGGTTTTCAAAAACATTGGCAATGACCGGATGGAGAGTAGGATATGCAGCCGGGCCGGCGGAAGTTATTTCTGCAATGGTAACAATCCAGCAATACACTTTTGTATGTTCACCCGCAATGGCTCAATATGCGTGTTTGCATGCTCCTGAATACGATACTTCAAAACACGTTCAAGATTATATTGAAAAAAGAGATATAATTTATCAAGGATTAGTGGATGGCGGTTTTGAAGTTAATAAGCCAACCGGAGCGTTTTATATTTTTCCAAAAGCAAAATTTGGAACGGATCAGGAATTTGTTGAAAAAGCGATTAAAAACAACGTATTAATCATACCCGGTTCAGTTTTTTCAGAGAAGAATACACATTTCAGAATTTCTTTTGCTGCGCCTATTGATACTTTAAAACGAGGGGCAGAGATATTATCAGGATTAAAAGGTTAAATAATGAGCAATAATTCAAACAATAAAAAGCACAACAGTAAATATAAAAGAAAAAAATATCATAATAAAAAACGCAAAAAACCAGAAAACCAAAATACTACCAATATTCAACAACAAAACAATACAGAAGAAAAACAAAACCGGAATACTGAAAAAACAAGCAATAACTCAAATAATACATCGGATAATAAAAACACAAGAAAAAACAATTATAATAAAAATTGGAAATATAAAAAGAATTTTAGGAAAAAGCATTCTAATAAAGAAAATAATTACCCTAAGCCCAAAAAAAATATTGTATATGAAATTTGCCCTATGTGTGAAAAAAAGATAACCGAACCGTTTTTTGCTATAAAAGATGCCGGCACGGGGAAAAATTGTCATTTTGAATGCATTCAGAAACAAGTAGCAGAAAAAGAAACGCTTGAACCCGGAGAAAAAATATATTATCTCGGAGGGGGAAATTTTGGAATTGTCCTCGAAAAAAGATACCGCGGTAGAAAAAAAATCATTATTAGCAAAAAAATACCGTACATCGCCCAAAAGTGATTATCAGCTTAAACATTATAGAAAATTACTGCATCTCTTATCAGGATTGATTGCTATATTTTATTATTTTTTCTCTTTTAACGAAGAAGTTTTTATTTTTACGTTATGGGCATTTGTTTGCGGAATACTGCTTTTTGATATAATCCGGCTATCTTTTCCCATAATAAATAAATGTGTGTATAAATTTTTTGGACATTTATTTATAGATAGGGAAAAAGACAAAATTAACTCTGCATCGTATTATTTTTTCGGGGTGCTTTTCTGCATATATTTCTTTCCTGTAGAAATTGCAGTAAGTTCAATGTTATTTTTATCATTCGGAGATACGGCTGCATCTTTTGTAGGAACTCATTGGGGGAAAAGGCAATTTATTGGAAAAAAATCAATTGAGGGTTCATTAGCCTGTTTTATAACGTGTCTTTTTCTTTCACTGTTTTTTCTTTCGCCTCATATTGCAATCACAGGTTCAATTATAGCTACAATAACAGAAGTATTACCCTGGGATCTTGACGATAACTTAACCGTTCCTGTTTTTTCCGGCATAATTATGACTCTTCTTTATTAAACCATTTTCACGTTAAAAATTGACATTACAACGGAAATTAATCCCAGCAGAATTAAAACCGAACCGCTAATATAATTTAAATATTTCCGGGATTTATTATTTTTTATAAAAGGCTTGCTTAACAAACCGGATAATACAGCTATGGTTATATCCCATGTACTGCCAAGCACAGCAAATATTAATCCAAATGTAAAAATATAGGTTGAATAGTTCTCCGCACCCAATGGCACAAATTGCGGCAAATAAGCAAAAAAGAAAACGCCGACTTTTGGATTAAGTAAACACGTTACTATACCTTGAAAGTATATATTTTTATCCTTTACAAAACTATTTTTTTGGATTTCCTTATCCGGATTTTTGTTTAAATTCTTTTGAGACAAAAATATAGATATTCCTATATATATTAAAAATGCCGAACCAAGATATTTAATTATCAAAAATACGGTTGTGGAATGCAATATTAAACGGGAAATACCAAAGCCTGCGAGTAAAAAATATATCAACCCTCCGGTATCAATCCCTAAAGCAGAAATTATACCTTTTTTTATACCGCCGTTTAAACTTCTGGATGCAATATAAATAGTATTAGGGCCCGGGGGCAATATAATCGTTAATGACGTTATAATAAAAGTGATTAGTATTTTATCATTAATCATTTCAAGAATATAATATTATTATAACCGACTTTAAAGAATAAAACTTTTTATAAAAACTAAATTATTACCTAAATTAAATATCAAGCATGAATATTTTGACAATAAAGTAAAATAAGTATATAATTTAAACTCAATTTTAAGCTTTTCAAAAAGGAGAATATTCTGAGAAAAATTAAGTTTATTATCATCCTATTATTAACTTTATTAATTCAAACAGGATTGTCCGCAAAACAAAAACTGAAATTAGTTTTATTCGGTGAACGGGGATGCCATGTTTGTGAACGAGTTGCAAATGATTATATCCCTAAACTAACCAAGTCATTAAAGATACAATATGAATTTAAAGAATTAATAGTTGATAAACATCTTGATTTACTTTTAGCATTATCTTCTAAATACGTTTTTAATCCCAAAGCAATCCCTGTTTTATTCGTTGGAAATAAACCTCTAGCCGGAAGGATTGAAATCTATTCTGAGTTAAAACAAACCCTACAGGATTATAAAAACGGGAATATCAAAAACGTTGATGTTACTAAACAAATTGTGCAAAAACAAAAGAAAAAAGCACAGCAAAGAATAGTTAAAAAGTTTAAATCATGGAACGCGGGAACAATTATCGGAGCGGGATTAATTGATGGAATAAATCCATGTGCATTTGCAACGATTATTTTTCTTATTTCATATCTTGCATATGCGGGTAGAAAAAAAAGACAGGTTTTTATAATTGGTTCTATCTACACTATTGCTGTATTTATAACGTATATGGCAGTAGGGCTGGTGTTTTTCGATGTTATTGACAGATTACGCAGCGCGTTTTCTATAATATCCGGTATTATATTTTACTTTACCCTGAGTTTATGCGTTGTATTTGCCGTATTTACGTTTTGGGATTATTTAAAAGCTTTATCCAATAAATCTTCTGAAATGAAACTCACTTTACCTTTAAAAATCAAACAAAAAATACACAAAGTGATAAGAGACAACGTGAAAATGCGCGGATTAGTGATATCGAGTATAATAATTGGTTTTCTCGTTTCAATGTTCGAGCTTGCGTGTACAGGGCAGGTTTATCTGCCAACCATTATGTTCATCCTACACAACTCATCCTTAAAAGCACAGGGATTTTTATACCTTCTAATCTATAACATAGCTTTTATTATTCCGTTAATAATTATTTTCGCGTTAAACCTTGCAGGCATATCTTCAAAAAGAATGGGAGATTTTTTGCATAAACACCTTGCTTTAACAAAGCTGTTATTATTCCTTCTTTTTACAGGAATAACAATATATCTAATTTTACAAAGATTTGTTATTTAGATACTCTGTTATATTATTAGTATTTCTTTAAACCAATTCCGGCTCATAATGAAGATGCAATAAATCTTTTTTATTTAAAGGTAACCTACAAAACAGTTTCACCGTGTGCATTACAAAACTCTACCTCAAAATAGTTATTGTTAAGAATTTCAACAATAGTACCTACCTGACCACGGGTTAATTTATTTGCAGGCATATCTTTTAATAAGCAGGCGGCATCAGTAATTTTTATTTCACGTTCCATTTATTTCCACAATGCATGCTTAAAATCAATGGGAAGCAACTTTTTAAGGTTTACGTTTTTTGAAGCATTAATTATTTCTATTCCAATTATTTTTTCATCCTTGCCTATATCCAAAACAATATTATCAGTAACGCGTTCGTTAATTACATCCTGTTTTTCATCATCTAGCCGTAAATAAAGTAAATCAGTTTTATCATCATAATAAATATTCATATTTTACACCCATTTACCGTAAAAAACGAAAACCGTTACGGTAATAATTTTATCATCTACTATTAAATCAACCCTTTTTTTGTTCATAGTATTTTTTATTTCTTTTTAAAGTCAAAAATTTTATATTTGCACAATTTACCAAATTTAGCGGGGATCTCTTGTCCCGTTTTTAATACTTGTAATATTTCCTCACGATTAGCACCTCTTTCCTCAGCGCGTAAAAGTGTATGCGGATCAGTTTGAATATTCAACGCCGTTTTCCTTCCTAAAAATAAATAAAAATAATTAAGCATTAGGTAGTTTCATTTTCGCCCTTATTATTTCATAATATTAATATCTTGAAGTGAATAGATGTAAACAACGAAATTTTGATAAAATACCAATTTGTATAATAATCTTGTTTTAACAAAACATTCATAACACTTAAATATTTCAGGAACTTTATCAAAAATACAATCAAACTTTGCGAATTTGTTAATATTATTTAAAACTTGAATATCATCTTTCACAATATCATTGTTTAAACCTAAAGGCCAATCTAAATTTGGAAAATGAATTTTCCATTCACCACAATAAGTTTTTCCATATTTATAATAAAAAATACCATAAGCCATTGAAGAGAATACTTTTCCAAATCTTATCATTTCAATAGATGTTTTAATATTAATATTTTCACCGTTAATCTCTTTATAACTTTTTTGTTTAATTCGGTTTAAAAGACTCCCATCTCTTCGTACAAGGGATTCTTTAACTTTATCATTTAAAGAAATAGGTGGTTGACTATTATCTGACATACAAATAATATTTCTAACATATTCATCATCTTTACCTTTAGAGTTATTATGTTCACAACATGATGGAACAATAATAAAATTTTTGTTCTTCTTTCTTAATATATCCGGGAAAAAAGCTTTAGGCGGCACATGTTCTTCCGTTGTTGCAGTTGCGTCACACATATAACATTTTTTATCTTTCATATATTATCTAAAATTCTCCAGAATTAAACAAATGAACGCGGTTTATATTAACAATGTGCTTCTACCTGTTTAAGTTAATATATTTATTAACTTTTTTATCAAACGTAACAACGGTTTTATTATGTTCACTTACAGCGCATAATATACAGTCAATAAAATCCATATTATTTTCCCCGAATATTTCAAAAGCTCTAAGAATGAGATTTTTATCATGCATGATAATGCGTTGCATGGATAATAAATCTGTTAATTTACTGCAAATATCTTTTCTATCGATCTCATAAACAGATGAAAGAACAAAAACAGCTTCTGCAACGACTTCATTCAAAATAAATATATTATTGTTAGAGTTTAGTATATTGCAAGCTCGTTCAAACATTTCATCATGGTCTTGCATTAAGAAGCGGATAATTATATTAGTATCTATATATTTCATAACTTTTTAGCAAATTTCTGTTTGATATGAAGATTCCACGCAATGTTGGTTTCATGCTCAATTAATTCAGGTTTGGAATATTTTTTAAATACTCCTGCGATTTTTTTAATCTTGATTTCATCATCGATGTTATTCCCGGTTTTATAAAATTCATATTTTTTGTCAACTAAAACTGCGAAATCAAAAATTTCTTTTTTTGCGTTATCATCCAGCTTTTCTATAATTTGTATTATTTCATTTTCATACATAATCCGCTCCAATATAATCTATTATAATTATAATATGATTTTTTCAAAATTTACTGATTAAATCTATTTTTTATTATAAACAACGGTTGTTAGTGAGTATATTGAGAGAGTGGTTTGGAGAGTGTTGAAGTCTATTCTAAAAATTATTAACTTCTATATATCAATTTAAATATTATGAGAATAATATGGATAATATCGAAAAAGAAATACACTCAACACTAAAAATAAGTTCTTATAAAACGCTTAAAGAAGAAGGGTTTTATAAAAAAATTTCACCTTTATCAAATTTTCATTTAGAATATAGAAATCAATATCTTCAACTTACTGCTTACCATAAACTTTTCTTTGCATATAAAAAGTTAGAAAATTTGAAAAAGGAAATAAGTTCTGAAAATAATTCTAAAACCGAAGAAGAAAAAAAGAAATTGGAAGTTACAGTTATTACTGAAAAAATTGATACTATTAACAGTTTTATAAGTAATATATTTTCCGTATGCGATATATTGTCAAATCAAATTTATATTGTCCTAGCAGATTCACTTAAAGGGATTTTTAAGGTTTCTCTACATAAAATAGCTAATAAAGAAGAATTTGGAAAATTTGAAAAAAATATAAATCTGGAAAGATTTAATAAATATTTCAGTAAAATATTGGAACCTATTAATTCTGAAAAATCATGGTACTCTGAACTAAAGTACTATCGTAACCAAATAAGTCATGGAATGCTAATGTTCACAAAAGATTTACTGTTCGGGAATGCAAAATTATTGAAGAGAAATATTTATAAAAATCCTGAAAAATTTGAAAAGCTAGTTAGAAACGAACCTGTTCATAATAAAAAACCTACAAAAGAGGAAAAAGTAGAATTAGATAAAATGTTCAATGATGATACTATTTTCGAACAATTCACAAAATATTTTAATAACGTAAAAAAACTTGCATCAAATGTCTGGGAAAAAATCCATGAAATTTATATAAATGCTGGAGTTCAAGTGGATTGGAAATTAGACTTATAAATCCTTATCAAATATATTTTAAAAATATATGAATAATTTTACTAATGCAAATTTTATACAAATTAAACGGTTTACTTTCATGAGCACAGCAAAATAACTTCTAATTCACAATAAATATTATTATTATATTTACAACAGAAATAATCTTATTAAACTATGGAAATAACATGCCAGATACGAAAACGAAAACTTATGCTATAATCGGTAATCCGGTGGAACACTCCATGTCGCCCGCAATTCATAACGCGGCGTTTCAAAAAGAAAAAATTAACGCTGTATACCTTGCTTATAAAACACAGGATGTTGAAGGTGCTGTCCGGGGAATGCGGTCGCTTGGAATTTCCGGGTTTTCGGTAACAATACCGCATAAAATTGAAGTAATGAAATATCTCGATGAAATCGACCCGACCGCGGAAAAAATCGGGGCTGTAAACACTATTGTAAATAATGACGGCAAGTTATTCGGAACGAACACTGACGGTAAAGGAGCATTTAGAGCTATCAAGGAAGCCGGGGTTAAACTTGATAACGGAAAATGCGTTATACTGGGTTCCGGAGGGGCTGCAAGAGCAATTGCGTTTACTATTGCTGCTGAAAGTAAAATCAATGAAATTGCAGTATTAGGAGTTAATGAAAAAGAGTATAAATCATTGGCTAAAGAAATTACCAAAAAAACCAATGTTAATGTTATTCCTGCACACATAGAAAGCATTGATGACCATATTCAAACTGCAAAAATTTTAATAAACTGTTCTCCAATTGGCATGCATCCGAATGTTGATGATAGTCCTGTTAATAAAAAGTCTTTATTCAAAAAGTTATGCGTTTTTGATATTGTATATAATCCTATTAAAACTAAACTATTAAAATTAGCAAAAGCCAAGGCATGTAAAATTATTTATGGAACGGAAATGTTTTTAAATCAGGCAGTACTACAATTTGAATTATGGACAGGAAAAAAAGCACCAATAAAAACAATGAGAAAAATATTAATGAGCAAACTCAACGGATAATATATGGAAAAAATAACCGAAAACGTTTATTTAATAGGAAGCTCTGAAATATCCCACAAATTTGACTGCATGGTTTATGTTATAAAAGGAAAAACAGGGTGCATAATGATTGATTCCGGGGCCGGTATAAGTGATTATGTTTTAAATGACAATGTTAAAACTCTTGGATATGAAAACGGGCCTGAGGCAATAATTTTAACTCATTGCCATATCGACCATATAGGCGGAGCAAAGTATTTCAAAGACAAATACGGGACAAAAATTTACTCGTCAAAAATTGATGCAAAAGCAATACAGGGAGAAAACATGCATTTAGTCGCCTCGGATTGGTATAATGTAAATTATATACCAACTCAGGTTGACTATAAAATTTCTGATAAAGAAACTCTTGATATTTGCGGTTTGGAATTAAAAATAATATCCACTCCCGGGCATACACCAGGTTCAATATGTGTTATGGTTGAAATAGACAACGAAAAAATACTCTTTGCTCAGGATGTTCACGGGCCTTTTATAAAAGAATGGGGCAGTGATAAAAAAGTGTGGAAAAAAAGCATGGAAAAATTGCTTTCATTAAACGCAACTATTTTATGCGAAGGGCATTATGGAATTTACTATGGAAATAAAGCCAATGAATTTATTAAATCTCAAATTTCTATGAATTCTTAAAGGTAAATTAAACTAATTTTATATAATTTTAGGAGAATAGATGAAGACTTTAAGAAAAAATAGAAAAACAACATTCTTTACAATTATACTTTTTATTATTGTAATTATTTCTTTCTCATATTCAAGAAAATTTAATACTAATATAAACCAAATTCATCAGGCTCTTAAAAAAGGTTTTTCTATTGTTGAACATTATCATAAACTCGTTGTAAATAAAAAACTTTCTAAGAATGAAGCTATTCATAGAATAAAAATTCTATTAAGCGGACCGTTAAAAAAAATCCATATTAGAATAGTTTATTACTCTGTAGATTTTCTTGAATTGTTTTCTCGTTTAAATATAAAAACCGGGAAAGCTAACATAAAAATTAACGGGAACTATGTTTTATTAAATAATAAAAAAATCGGCGTGTATATTGAGAGAAAAAGAGTTTATGAAATAAATGATCCGGATTTAATAAGTAGAATAGATGCTAGCCTAAAAAATATTCCACAAAAAGATTTTAGAAATATTGTACAAAAATACCGGGCAAGGTTTATTCATGATTTTTCAAAAGCAAAAGTAAAAATTAAAAAAAGCGGATACGTTTTCGTTATTACCGGTAATCCCAAAAATAAATACAACGGATTTGCCTATGAAGTTATCCACCCGGCAATAAGTGGAATAAATGTTTGGAGAGCTAAATCTTTATACGGTGTTTATGTAGGAAAAAAAATATCAGAAATGGATGATAAGATAGATAAATTGTCTCCTGGTCAAATAATAAGGTACAGTTATTTATGGAAAAATCCTACTGACCCGATGGGCAGGAAAAAAATCTTACTAATGAAATATTTTAAACCGTGGAATTGGGTTGTTTGTTCAGGGCTTTATGAAGATGAGTAAGGAAATATAAAATTTTATTAAAACTATTGAATACTTATAAAAAATTCCATTTTTATTCGAAATAATTTATTTATATAAAAAAAATTATGTAAAATTTAAACAATTCTTGAAAATACTTGAAATTTTTTTATTTTTACTTTTTATGGTATATTTATTATTATTCTATAATAATAACGTAATATTTTGAATTAAGAAACAGAAATAATCAAAAAGCAGGTCTATATGAGTATGTCTAAATTTTTAACTTCTTTAAAATCAAGAATTAGTTTAATGGTTGTATTATCAGCAATTATTCCTTTCATTTCAGTGGGGTTTATTTCATATAATATAGCAAGTTCTGGCATGCAGGAAGCGGGAATCGGCCAGATTAAGGATACTCTTGAAGGCGGGTATTCTATGGTAGAGTTTTATCATAAAATGGTAAAAGATAATAAGATGTCTAAAAATGAAGCCATTTGTAAAATTAAATACCTATTAAGCGGACCTTTAAAAAAAATCTGGGTAAAAAAAATAAAAACGATTGAAAACGTTTTAACTCTTCTTTCAAGTTTAAAAATTGATACAGCGGAAAGTAAAGCTATAATCCGTGATAATACAATTCTTCTTAATGATAAACAAATTGCAAAATATATTTCAAAGAAAAAAGTATATGAAATAAATGAAACTGAACTTATAAATAAAATTAATACAAACCTAAAAGAAATATCACAAAGCGATTACAGAAGTATTATTTCAAAATTCGATGCGAGGTTTATTCACGATTTTTCTAAATCAACGGTTAAAATAAGAAACTCGGGCTATGTGTGGGCAATATCCGGAAATCCTGAAGATAAATACAACGGTAAAGCCTATGAAATTTTTCATCCAAGTATTAGCGGATTAAATGTATGGAAAGCGAAAAATTTTCAAGGAGAACGGGTTGGGAAAAAAATAGCTGAAATGAACGGAAAAATTAACCTGATTACACCGGGGCAAATCGTTCAGTATAATTATTTATGGAAAAATCCAACAGACCCTTCCGCGCGTAAAAAAGTCGTTTTAATGAAATATTTTAAACCCTGGAACTGGGTAATTTGTTCAGGTTTATATGAAGACGAATATTTTAAAAATATGGATAAACTTAAATTTTTAGTTATACTCGGTGTTATTTTAGCAGGCATCTTCTCTTTTGCTGTAACTTTCATAGGGATAAACATTATAGTTAAACCAATTGAAAACGTATCATTGGAACTTAATAAACTTTCAACCGGAGAAGGTAAATTATCACAATTGCAGCAGCGAAAAAATAAAGACGAAATATCAGGATTAATTGACAATTTTAACAGCTTAATTGAAAAACTATCAAAATTAGTATTAAACGCTAAGTTTACCGCACAAAACAGTAAAAATATTTCAGAGCAGCTTTCAATCAACTCCGGAAAAACGTTTGATGCTATTTCAGAAATAACTCAAAAAATCAGTAATACAAATCAACTTTTTGAAGATTTTGACCACAACTTAACATGGTCAACCGGCTCAATAGAAGAAATTACAACGAGGATTGCAAAACTTGCTGAACTTATAGGAGACCAGTCCCGGGCAGTTGAACAGTCATCCTCATCAATAGAACAAATAACCGGAACTATCACCAATATTGCGACCATGACTGAAGAAAAAAAGCGATATACAGCTGAATTAAACAATATTGCTAAGCAGGGCGGCACAAAGGTTAATGAAACAAAAGAACTCATTAATGATATTTCAAAAAGCGCGGGTGATATGCAGCAGATGATTGAAATAATAAACAATATTGCAAGCCAGACAAATCTACTCGCTATGAATGCAGCAATAGAAGCAGCTCATGCCGGTGAATCTGGTAAAGGTTTTGCCGTTGTTGCTGAAGAAATCAGAAAACTTGCAGAAAATACAACGGTTAATTCTAAAAATATTTCAGTAACGCTAAAAACCACTATTGATAAAATAAAGCTTTCTCTTGAAGTAAGCCAGGAAAGCGGTGAAGCGTTTATTAAATTAAATCAAGAAGTTGAACAGGTTACAAAAATCCTTGATGAAATTTCATCAGCCATAAGAGAGATTTCTACAGGAAGCAATCAAATACTTGATTCCGTTTTAAGTTTAACTGATATCACTAACAAAGTAAAAACAGGTTCTGTTCAAATGAAAGATGATGCTGAAATAATATTAACATCCATAAACAATATTAAAAAGATTTCCGGAAACTTAACCCAAAATATAAGTGAAATTAACAGCAAAATTGAAGGCATAAACTCTGCGTCATCTGAAGTTAAGGAATACATCGAAGAAAACAAATCAAATATAGATATTCTTTCAAAAGAAATGAATAAATTTACAACAGAAAAAATATCAGAAGAAAAACTGCCGGGATTAAAAAGTTAACTTTTTAAATCTCGCAAGAAAAAAGATTCTTGATTGTTTTAAACTAATATTGATTTATCTATTTTTTTTGATCACAAATAGACATAATACGCAAACTAATTATTTATAATTATTTTATTGATCTGCTTTTGTGTAAATGCTATATACATTATATGGCAAAATTTTATAGAATCAGTTACAGTTTAAATTTTACTTTCAAAAATTCTATAATTTTACTCATAAAACACATTCTAATAGCTAAATGTAAGCCACAATGATTGTTAAGTTATTTGTAAATAATTAAATCACAGCGCATTTTAGTGAGTACGTAATACAACGCACTCACAACTTTATATAATAAAGCGCCATTTTCCCAGTCAAAAAAATAATTCTATAAATTATTTTTCACTAATGGAAATTAGTGATTACTTAACGTCGTAAGTTTCTCTTTCTTCGTATTCAGATTTTTTTCCGTGGTTCCATTGCTGAACCGGTCTGAAAAAACCAACAACTCTAGAATAAACTTCTGTTTTTCCGTTACAATTTTTAGTCATATCCTCTCTCCTAAAAAAAATTAATTGTTTAAAATTGTGTCAAAAAAATCCCATGGATATGTTAAATAAAAATCTTGTGAAAGGAAAGACTTTCTTCCCCCTCCCATATAATAAATCAGGCAATGAATTAATAACTAATATACTCTATAGCACTAATTATTGCAAGCATAATTATGCGCTTCGCTTATTTTTTTTACTTTCTGTTTCATCCTGAGCAACAATATATTCCTGTGCATGTGAAACAGATTCTTCTTCAGCATCATGAGTATACGGGCAGAAAAAGTGTTCGCCTGATATATATCCATGAACAGGACACACTGTAAATGTCGGCGTAATTGTATAATAAGGTAAGTGGAATTTTTCTGCAATTCTTCTTACCAGCATTTTACAAACTTCCGGATCATCTATTTTTTCGCCGAGAAAACCGTGAAATACGGTTCCGCCTGTGTATTTACTTTGCAGTTCATCCTGATGCGTTAATGCTTCATATATGTCAGCAGTATGGCCAACGGGTAAATGCGTTGAATTAGTGTAATAAGGCTCATCTGCGCCTGATTGAAGCATATTTGGATAAACTTCGCTGTCTCTTTTAGCAAATCTATATGAAACACCTTCAGCAGGCGTTGCTTCAAGGTTATATAGATGGTCTGTTTCATGCTGATACTCAAGTATAATATCATTCATAAACTCCATCACACGCAGAGCAAACTTTTTACCTTTCTTTGAAGAAATCGGCTCTCCAAGCAGGTTTAAACACGATTCATTCATTCCGTTTAAGCCTATGGTTGAAAAATGGTTTGCCCAGTAAGTTCCAAATTTTTGTTTAATATTTGAAAGATAATATTTTGAATACGGATATAAATCATTTTCCGTTAATCTTTCTAAAACTTTTCTTTTAATTTCAAGTGATTCTCTTGCTTTTGCCATGTGCTGTCTTACAATATCTAAAAATTCCTGCTCGTCTTTAGCAATAAAGCCTATTCTAGGCATGTTTAGAGTTACAACACCTATAGAACCGGTAAGAGGGTTGGCGCCAAAAAGGCCTCCGCCACGTTTTCTTAATTCTCTGTTATCAAGACGCAAGCGACAACACATACTGCGGGCATCTTCCGGTTTCATATCAGAATTTATAAAATTAGAAAAATAAGGTATTCCGTATTTAGCTGTCATTTCCCAAATAGGTTTAAACTCAGGGTTTTCCCAGTCAAAATCTTTAGTAATGTTATATGTAGGAATTGGAAAAGAAAATATTCTAGCTTTTGCATCCCCTTCCATCATTACTTCACAAAATGCCCTGTTTATCAAGTTCATTTCATGCTGGAAATCACCGTATGTTGAATTTTTAACCTCTCCGCCAATAATTACTGCTTCATTTTTTAACGTCGGAGAAGGATTTAAATCCATAGTAATGTTTGTAAATGGCGTTTGAAAACCAACTCTAGTAGGAACATTCATATTAAAAATAAATTCCTGCATACACTGTTTAACTTCATCATAAGTTAATTCATCATAATGAATAAACGGGGCTAAAAGAGTATCGAAATTAGCAACTGCCTGGGCTCCTGCAGCCTCTCCTTGAAGAGTATAAAAGAAATTCACAAGCTGCCCCAAAGCTGTTCTAAAATGTTTTGGCGGGTTTGATTCAACTTTTCCATATACCCCACCAAAGCCTTTAATTAATAAGTCTTTTAAATCCCAGCCGCAGCAATATACCGATAACTGCCCTAAATCATGGATATGAAAATCTCCGTTAATATGCGTTTCTCTTATATATTCAGGATAAATTTTATTAAGCCAGTAATGTGATGTCATTATAGATGAAATGTGTTGATTTAAACCTTGTAGAGAATACCCCATATTAGCGTTTTCATTAACCCGCCAATCGTTTTTGCCTATATATTCATCCACCATGCTAATGGCTTCGCCTAAAAGGTCTTTGGTTTCTCTTAAACGTGCATGCTGTTCGCGGTACAAAATATACGCTTTTGCTACTTTTGCATGCCCGTTCTCAATTAGCATTTTTTCAACTAAATCTTGAACATTTTCTACAGTAGGAATATCTTTTTTAAAAATAGTTTCTAATATTGCGCCAACTTGTTTTGTTATATAAATTGTTTGTTCTTTGTCAGAACCGCCGACTGCTTCAACTGCTTTAAAAATTGCATCCGCAATTTTCTTTTCCTCGAATTTTACTAACCGCCCATCCCTTTTACGGATGTATTGTAAATTTGACATAATCATATCCTAGTAAAGATTATTTTGCCTGATAATCTCGATTTCTTGTGGGAGTTTTCTTTTTTGACTTTAATAAAAATATTTGAAAACAAAATATGTGTCAAGTTTGAACGTTAATATCCATAAAATATTGCTATATAACTATTTACAGAACAAATAAAAAAATGGAAAATTTATAATTTAAGAAATAGCAAGGATTTATAAATTTTAATTTTTTTCATTAAAATTAAAAAAAAGTTACTTTTTATTTAATAAGCCTATTATAGAGTTGATCAAAATCATTACGTGTGGAAATATTATCTTTTATTTCTTTTTCGATTGTTTTACAGGCATGGCTTACTGTTGAATGGTTTCTTCCCCCGAATTCAAGCCCTATTTGAACATAAGACAGATCGGTTAATTTACCCATTAAATACATTGCCATCATTCTAGGCTTGGCAATATCTTTTGTCCGTTTCTTGCCTTTTACATCTTTACTGCTTAATTCATAATACATTGCTGTTTGATTTATTATTTCAGCAGGAGGTATTGCTTTACGCACAACGTCAAAAATATCTTCAAGTTCATCCTTAACATCTTCTATTTCAAGTTTTCTATTTCTAATTTCCTGTAGAATTTTTATTTTATTTACTGCCCCTTCAAGGCTTCGTACATTTGAAGTTATTTTGTCGGCTAAAAACGTTATAACTTCTTCTTTGATTTTTACTCCTGAAAACTTTATCTTCTGGTTTAAGATTGCTTTACGCTCTTCAAAGGAAGGCGGCCGGATATCCGCGACAATACCCTGAGAAAAACGCGTTATTAATCTTTGTTCAATTCCTTTTAGCTCTTTGATAGACCTGTCTGAAGTAAAAACCATTTGTTTGTTGGATTGAAATAATAAATTAAACGTATTAAATAACTCTTCTTGAACCTGTGGTTTTCCTTCGTAAAAATGAACATCATCAATTAATAATACATCAACTTTTCTATATTTTTTTCTAAATACATCAACCTTACCTCTTTGAATAGCGCTGACATATTCATCGAGAAATTTTTCGCTAGTTACATAAATTACAACCATATCCTCATTTTTATCTAAAACAGCGTGCCCAATTGCCTGTAATAAATGCGTTTTACCTAAACCGGTATTACCGTAATAGAAAAATGGATTATATTGATTTCCAGGGTCCACACTTATACGTTTAGCAGCAGCATAAGCAAGCTCATTGCTTGGGCCTGGAACAAACCGGGTAAAAATAAACTTATCATCAAGATATTTTTTTCTATTGCTTTTTTGTTTTGTTTTAGCGCTTTCTTTTTGATCAAATGAAATTTCCTGCTGCTTATTCTCAAATGTTTTATACGTTACACTTACATCAATATTAAAAATATTTTTTATATTTTTTTTGATCTTTTTTTCAAATTTCTCAATAATTCTATCACGCATAAAAGTAGAATTAACCCCAAGGATTAATTCTTCCTGTGTAAATGAAATTAACTCAACAGGACTTATATACATATTGTAATCATCATTATCAATATTTTCTTTAATTTTTTCCGTTACTTTGATCCAATTTTCATTTTTCATATCTTATTATACCTAAAGCAATTAAAAAGTTATTAACATTAAAAAGCAAAACTAATATAATAAACGATTTTAATCACACATTTAATATAAATTCCATAATTTATTTTTATATATATAAACTCTTACTATATAATAATTTAAAGAATAGAACAAATTATCTGATTAACAATATTCTGCCATGTATTAAAAAAAAACATTAAAAATATTAACAAAATAAATAAGTTATCAACAACTTATTAACAATTTAATTTGAAGCTTGACTTTATATGATTCAAAACTTAAATTTTTGAATAATGTGAATTTATAATATTTTGCTAGAATTTGAAAGTAAAATTTAAATTTTTTGGGAGGGGGACATGGAACTGCATAAGCAACCTGTCACTAAAATTAATTTCATTAATGAAAAAAAATTTTCGCAACAACAAATTGACGGAGCAAAAAATTTCCTGACTAGGCTTTTTGAAAATGACAACGCGTTATATAAAAAAGGCGTTAAGGATGGAGATATTGTTCTTAAAGGCGGAAGAGAAGGCACTCTTATCAAAGACAAAGAGCAAAACCTAACATACAAAGTTATTGGGCAATGTATAGGAACAACTCTTTACGTTGATGATATTAAAACGGAATAGTTTAATCTGTTTTAATAAAAAATTGCAGCTTAGTGTATACTTTGTAAAATATAATTATTCCTATAATTTTGCTTTATTATTTATTGGAAACGTGTTTAAATAATAAGTATGAAAAAAATTGAAGCTGTAATACAACCAATTAAACTTGAAGCTGTAAAAGAAGCCTTAAACGATATAGATGTTACCCGTCTTACTGTTTCCGATGTTCAGGGATTTGGAAGGCAAAAAGGCCATACTGAAATTTTCCGTGGACATGAGTATGAGGTTAATTTTTTACGCAAAACAAAACTGGAAATAGTAGTAAACGAACAATTCGTTGAACCAACGATAGAAGCAATTATAAATGCTGCGCGTTCAGAAGACGGAGGTAAGATAGGTGATGGAAAAATATTTGTTCTACCCGTTGTTGAATGTATAAGAATACGTACAGGAGAAACAGGCTCTGATGCTGTATAAAAAGTTATCGTAGTATATAATAATAATATAAATTTAAGAATTTATTATTATTATTATACGGATGATACTGTTCATAACGTTTTAATTGTAGTTATTCGTTAAAATTAGCTAAATTTTTCCTGTTAATAACTTCCAAAATTTTGATGATAATTTTTAATAAATGTTTCAAAATTATTAATAAAATTAATATTTTCTTAATTTATTACTATTTATATAATTAGATTTTTGTTGCGTTATTTTACAATTGTTTAAATACTTATATAGTAATAATTTAAAAAAAATTGGATATTATTAATTTATTAACATTGAAAATTCACTTATTAAAATTTTATTAACAATTTTCGTTATTTTTTGAACACTTGTTAACATCTTGTTGATAACTTTTCATCAAAATTCAGTCACTTATTAACATAACGTATAAAAAATAGCTGTTAATCTTTAAAATTTTAAAGATTATTCAGAAGAATCGTATAGTTATTTATTTAAAAAAAAACGCTTTTATAAATATTTTTGTTTCAAAATTCATTTAAATTCTATAAATTCAAATTTACTGTTTAAATACAGAAAATAGGAATTTCTATGCGAAAACAAACCATATGGTCTATTATTTTTATTATTCTCATTTTACTCGGAATCACATTAGGGATAATTGCTCTACATACTTATAGCGCTTTAAGAATAAACCCATCATTAAAAGTAACGTGTAATTTTTCATCTTTCATCAATTGCTATAAAGAAGTGTTTTCGAAATTTACCAAGTTATTCGGTGTACCTATAGCTTTTATTTATATTGTAATTTATTCTTTTTCATTGATATTACTGGTTTCTAGGTTTTTCTTTAATCAGGAAATGAAGAATGTTATAATAAGCGCTGTTTTATTTTCGCTTTTTATATCCGCAGTACTAGGAATATTTGTAACGTTTTCAACTCTGGTTTTAGGAAAATATATAGGTGTTTTTTATCCTTCTATGTTTATTTTAAATTTAATTTTGGTTTTAATAATATATCTTAGGAAAAAAGATTATTTGAAAAGGCATATTTTTGATAAAGAGGAATTTTCTGAATATAAAAAGAAAATAAACTTTAATAAATCTATTGCGGCAATGATAGTTGTATTATTATTTGCTTTTCTTAATTCATATATGGGATTTTCGTTGATAAAAACCAATGTAAACCTTAGAATTGGGCTTGAAAGGCTTAAAAAAAACATAAAAAATCCGGATGAAAAAATTCAGGAATTAGTAAATAAAATCGTAAAATCAAAATCTGAAAAAGTTGATATTTCTGGAATGCCTTCTTTTGGAAGTAATAAAAAAGACGCTGTTGTTATTATTGAGTTTTCTAATTATGCCTGCCATTATTGTCAAAAATTTGCAGAAGACGTTGATAAATATATGAAAAAAGAAAACAAAAATATCAAACTATATGTAATACCTATAAATTTTGATGAAAAGAAATGTATTGGCAAAGATAAAAGCGGACCGTGTAAAGCTGTTTTTGGAGCATATCTTGCTCAGAAAAAAGGCAGTTTTGAAAAGTACTATAATTATTTGTATCTAACACCGGGCGCGCACAAGAAAAAGGTTTATAAAGCGTGTTTGATTGCTGGAATAAGTAAAGAGGAACTTGAAAAATCCTATACCAACCCCGATGCCATAAAATTTGTAAAAAAAGTTTTTGAATTAGGCGATAAACACAAAATTGAAGGAACTCCTTTAACATTCATAAACGGAAAACGAATTGACGGATATACTACTTATAAAATAATGAAACGTATTATTGAAAAACTAAAAAAATAGTTTATGGATTTTTATAATAATCAAACATTAAAAAACTAAGAATATATTGATTTTTATATATTCTTGTTTTATAATTTTTATATATGATTAAGAAGGTTATTATGAATAAAGATAAACTTGTTAAATTATTAAAAACAGATACTGTAAAATTTAATGAATATAGAAAACAACACCCTGATGAGAAAATAGATTTAAGCGGTGTTGATCTTGACGAAGAGGATTTACGCACAGTTAATCTATCAAATGCGGATTTAAGAAATGCACTTTTAAGAGTTTGTAATTTTATGAGCGCAAATCTTTCCGGCGCTGATTTAAGAGGAGCGGATATCTCTTTTTCAAAATTTTCCTTTGCAAATTTGGAAAATGCAGATTTCACCGGCGCAACCATCGGAAAAATACGATTAAATAAAACAATAGTTAAAGGCACAAAAGGATTAATGGCAAACAACGGCAATAGAGACCAATTTACTACAGCAGGAGGTTTTTGTTAGATACCCTAGCCGGTTTAGTTATATAAAAATCATGCATTTTTTGCTAGCCTCAGGGTGTCAAGAGCTATCATTAGTTCTTCGTTAGTGGGTATAACCATAATTTTAACTTTGGAATCTTGAGTTGAAATTATTTTTTCCGCACCTCTTATATTATTTTTGTCTTTATCAATTTCCGCTCCTAAAACTTCCAGCCCCGAGCATATTTTTTCCCGTATAGAAACAGCGTTTTCTCCAATTCCGGCAGTAAAAATAATAGCGTCTAACCTTCCGTTCATTTCAGTAGAAAAAGCGCCAATAAATTTTTTCGCCGCGTGAGCAAAAACATCGAGAGCAATTTTAGCTCTTTTATTCCCTTTTTTAGCCTCTTCGTCAATATCCCGCATATCATTTGTTAATCCGCTTAATCCTTTTAATCCCGAATCTTTATAGATAAGCTGGTGAACTTCAGAAGTAGTCATTTTTAAGTTGTCGATTAAATGCAGCATTACAGCCGGGTCAACATCGCCGGCTCGTGTTCCCATAGGCACACCGCACATTGTTCCATAGCCAAGTGAGGTATCTATTGATTTTCCTCCCCGAACAGCAGTGAAGGAAACACCATTTCCCATATGGCAAGTTATGCAGTTAAAATCATTTATATCTTTGTTTAAAATTTCAGCTCCGCGTTTAGTAACGTATTGATGAGATGTACCATGGAAACCGAATCTCCTTATCCTGTGTTTTTCATAATATTCATAGTTTAATCCGTAAATGTATGATTCTTCAGGCATAGTTGAATGAAAAGCAGTATCGAACACTCCTACATGAGGAATATCGGGCAGTTCTTTTTTTACTGCAGCCACCCCCATTAAATTAGGCGGGTTATGCAGGGGAGCTAACGGTATACAATCTTCAATATCGCTAATTGAATTTTCATTTAACAACACAGATTCTTGTATTTTTTCTCCACCATGAACAATTCTATGGCCGACTGCATTTATTTCGTTTAAATCTGAAATAACTCCGGTTTTAGGGTCCTTGATTGCTTTTAACACAATTTTAATTCCTTCATCATGATTTGGAATATTAATAGTTTCTTTTATTTTTTCTTTTCCCGCTGGCTCATAATTAAAAATGCCTTGATCAAGGCCTATTCTCTCTAATAAACCTTTACAAAGAACGTGTTTATTATCCATATTTATTAATTGAAATTTTATTGAAGAACTTCCGCTATTCATAACTAATATTTTCATCTACTTCTCCTTGATTATTACTTTTTAGTTTGTAAAAATTTTCGTTAATTTCTCAATTTAAATAAAAATTTATTCCTTTTTCGGATATAAAAAAATATTACTGGATATTATTAACAAAAAAGTATTTTATAATTTTTTAAAGGGTAGTAAATAGTTGGTTGTTGTTTAATAAAAAAAAGTAAATAGGAATATCATTCCGTGTCTATCAACAGAGTGTTTAAACATTAATAATTCAGGATAAAAATTATATAACCAATAAGCTTCAACAGTAAAGTTTCTTAGAAAAGTAAACTTTAAACCCATTTTCCATCCGAATAAAAGAGAATTTGAGTTTAAAATTTCTTCTGTTTCCGGTGTTCTAGCTAAGTTGAAACGGAGATATAAAAATAAAGCTGTGTCTCTTGGAATAGGCTGTCTTAGAATTGTTGTTAATCTTCCTTTTACTGTGTTTTTTATTTCACCTTCAGAAGTTGTTATAGGGCCGGTTCTGTTATCTATGGTTTTTGTTGTCCGCTTTTTACGTTTTCCATGATTTTTTATTTCTTTAATGAATTTAAGGATATCAAGATTTATTTCAAAAAATATTTCGCCGATTTTATTGCTTTTGTTGAAAATTTCAAACCCAAAAGCAAAATGATTATAGATTTTTTCCCATTTAAAAACGAAAGCATCTTCATCTTCGAAAAAAGAATACGTTTTATATCCTACGTGAACATCCCCTAAGTTAGGAATTAATTTTGAGAATTCAAGTTTTAATACTGTGCTTGAACTTGATATCCGCTTTTTTTCAACACTATAAGATAGAGTTGAACCAAGCTGTACTAAGGGGAATCCGAATAATTGTATACCGAAAACAGGGTCAACTTTAAAATCTGAATTACTTTCCATTTCCTTGAATGCCTGCCCACCACCAGGTAATGTTCCGGAGGGTTGAATATCGTTTGACTTTGAAATACTGAAAATTCCTCCGCCATGTATTTGGAAATATTTAAAAATGACCTGATCATAGCCGATATAAAAATCCGTAGCATATCCATAAGTAACACGTTGTACCTCACCGTCTACAACTTTTTTTCTATCCCCTGAGCCTAACCAAAAGAATTGTCCAATCATTACAATTCTTCCATGGTTAGTGGTATTAAAAATAAGATCAAGACCTCCAAAAAAAAGCCTGGCATCATCTTTTCCATAAATTGTTTCAATTTTATATGGATGAAAAAATTTCACAAATGTTTGAGCATATATTGTTTTAACATCCAGCGATTTAAGCCTGTTATATTCATTTATTACATTCATAGCTTGCCGGCCTTCGTCAAGCAATTCATCTGCTGAAAAAGTAAAACAATGAGCGGAGATAAGGAATATTAATAATGTACAATAAATTATTTTTTTCATAATTTTTTTTACAATTTTATTTTATATAAGCAAATTGAAATTTGCAACCTATTAAAATTAATATGATATTAACTATATATGAATTAAAACCTAATTTCTTTTCATAAAACCTGTTAAAATTTTTTAAAAGAATAAAATCTATTGTAAGAAACTTATTCTTTATTATATCAAATACTATATTTATCCTTTTTACGCAATTATTTTTTTTATCTTCCATTTTACTATATAATCCTATTAAACCGGTTTTAAAGTTACTATAATTAAATTACAACGAGTGATGGAGTAAATTTTGAATAAAGAGCCGAACAAATTAATAAATGAAAAAAGCCCTTATCTTCAGCAGCATGCTTATAATCCTGTAGATTGGCATCCATGGAATCTCAAAACTCTTGAAAAAGCAAAAGAACAAAACAAACCTATTTTTTTATCAATAGGCTATTCAACGTGTCATTGGTGTCATGTCATGGAAAACGAATCTTTTGAAGATGAAAATGTTGCAAAATTACTGAACTTTGGCTTTATTCCAATAAAAGTTGATAGAGAAGAACGCCCTGACATTGATGCTATGTATATGGATGTTTGCATGATGATGACCGGGAAAGGCGGCTGGCCGTTAAACGTTTTTCTTACTCCGGATAAAAAACCTTTTTTTGCAGCAACGTATATTCCAAAAGAAAACTTATACGGGAGAGCCGGGTTAAAAGAGCTTCTTTTACAGATTATAGATTTATGGAACAATAATCCCGAGGAACTCGTTGAATCTTCTGATAAAGCAATGAATGCAATTTTAAGTACTACTCTAAATATAAACTCATCAGAAAAAGTAATGTATGAGGTTATAACCCGCGCATATGAAATTTTAAGGGCAAGCTATGATAAACTGAATGCAGGGTTTGGAACTAAACCGAAATTTCCTTCAGCGCATAATCTGGATTTTTTACTGCAAATAGGATCAAGTAATAAGTTTACACATTCTACTCAAATGGCAATAAACACGCTTATAAAAATCCGTAACGGCGGAATTTATGACCATCTTGGATCAGGTTTTCATAGATATTCAACAGATGAGAAATGGATTTTGCCTCATTTTGAAAAAATGCTTTACGATCAGGCATTATTAATCAGCGCTTATACTAGCGCGTTTCAGATAACCGGCAATGAAATATTTAAAAATACTGTTTATAAATGCATTGAGTTTATAAAAAATGAAATGCTGGATAAATGTGGCGGGTTTTGTTCGGCTCTTGATGCTGATACTTCAGGAAAAGAAGGTGAGTTTTACGTATGGGAGAAAAAAGAAATTTATGATTCTCTTCCCGAAAAAGACGCGGAATTATTTTGCGGAATTTTTAATATTTCTGAAATAGGAAATTTTCTGGATGAAGCTACAGGGCAAGAAAGCGGAAAAAACGTTTTATATCTATCCGGAGATTTAAGTAAGACTGCTCCGCAATTTAATATGACAGAACAGCAACTTGAAAATAAAATAAATGAAATAAAAGCCATACTCTTTAGCAAACGCCAATCACGTGTTGCACCTTTCTGTGATGATAAAATTTTGACAGATTGGAACGGTTTAATGATTTATTCCCTCTCCAGGGCAGGATTTGTCTTTAAAGACAACGAATTTATTAATTTAGCTAAAAAATGTGCTGATTTTTTTATTGAACACGGTATAACAAAAGACGGCACACTATATCATAGATATAAAGACGGCGAGTGGGCAATCAATGGATTTTTAGATGACTATTCATTTTTAATATATGGTTTTTGTATTTTATATCAGAGTACATTTGATGTAAAATATTTGTCTTTTGCGTTGCAATTAACAGAAACCATGTTGAAACACTTTGAAGATAAAGAAAACGCGGGTTTTTACTTATCAGCTCATTATAATAATGAATTACCTGTTAATAAGAAAGAGTATTTTGACGGCGCTTATCCTTCAGGAAATGCAATGGCAGCAAATTCTCTGTTTTTATTATCCCGTTTATGCGGTTTAACTGAGTATGAAGAAATTGCTTTGAATACTGTTTATTCTGCTGGAAAAATTATTAACCAGCGCCCGGCAGGTTTTACAAAAACACTTTCATTGCTGCACATGTTGAACTCAGGTTTTATTGAAATAGTCGTTGTTTCTGATAATAATTCCTATGATGAAAATATTTTTATTAATAAGCTCCGGGAAATGTATTTACCCGCAAAATGCGTTATTTTTAAATGCCCTGAAAACAGTATACAGCTTGAGCAGCTTGCCCCTTTTACAAAAGATATGAAAACCGATAACGGCAAAGATACGTGTTTTATCTGCAAGAATAATACCTGTAAACAGCCGGTTACAACATTAGAAGACTTAATTAACGTTTTAGGAAAATAATATTGGAAATTAATGTAAAAACTACGTAATTTTGTTACAATTTTAACTATCCGGGTGTTTTTTTATCTAAATACTAACTTAATTAAGTTTGGAGAAAACAATGAAAAAAATTAAATACGTTATTGTCATGTCGTCTGTGATGATTTCATTTTTTATTTTATATATAAATTTTATCGGAAATAAGGTCTATTCTTGTGAAAACCGGTATTTACGTTACCTCGCTCCAAAAGCAGAATCAATTAAAAAAGTATATGTAAATGATGACCCGGTTTATTATGTATATAAAAACAACGGGAAAACCGGTGTTATAGTAAGCGGGTTTGGATACGGATACGGCGGTCGGATTTATATTCTTGCTTTGGTGGGAACAACAGGGGCGAAAAAAAACCGTTTGCAAAAATTTATTGTTGTAAAACACCGTGAAACCCGTAGTTATTTCTACAGGGTAAACAGGCCATTTTTTAGAAATGCTTTTCTAAGCAAAACGTTAAAACAGCTTCCATATGGTGAAAAGGATTTTAAGGATAAACTCGGTATTGATGTAGTGTCTGGAGCCACAAAGTCAAGTATTGGAATCCTGAATGCTGTTAAAAACGTGTTAAATAAAGCGCGGAAATTAAAATAAGCATAAGTTTATCTTTTTATCATTAATTTGAAATCCTCCGGCTTGTTTGCCTTTACGATTTAAATCTAATAAAGAGGACATCTGGTTTTATGTATTCACCCTTTAAAGTTCTTCCCACTCTTCATGGTTTACAGAAAGTTTGTTCTTTAAAGCGTGATTTATTACTTTAATTTTGCTTTATTTTGCGTTTATATTTACGCATATTGCGGTTTGAATTTTTAATTTGGCTTATAGCGTGAATGCTTGCTTTAAGCCAAGTCTGCTTTATAAAACGTAGTCGGTTTTGATTTGTTTTTTCATGGAATTAAATAAATTGCTTTTTATTCCGGGAATTTCTTTTTTTAATTCCTTAATTAAGTTTTTCACCATTATTCTTTTTGATTTATCCGCATAAACTTGGTCACAGGTAGAAGAATTAAAACCGAATTCATCCGTGTATCTTCTGGTTTGATGTTCTTCTAAATAAGCTATGGGGCGTATCAGGGTAAGTTTGCCTTTAAAAAAATCGAGTTTAGCAGGCATAGTTGAAAATTCACCGTGATAAAACAGATTTAATAAAAGCGTTTCCGTTATATCGTCTTTATGATGCCCGAGCGCAAGTTTGGAGCAATTGTTTTCTTCACAAGCATCAAAAAGAGCTTTTCTTCTGTTCCAAGCACACCAGAAACACGGTGATCTTTCCGCATCGGGAATTTCAAGAGTTTTGATGATAAATTGAATATTCATTTCGTTGCAAATATTCTCAAGATATTCTTTATCAATAGCGGTATTACATGGCATGTTGATATTAACGTGAACTGCAATAATGTTATAATCAACGGGTATCCATTTGCGTCTAGAACTTAAAATATGTAATAAGGTAAAACTGTCTTTTCCCCCGGATAGCGCAACGGCAATGTTATCTCCGTTTTTAATCATGTCATAATCATGCATTGCTTTACCGGCCAGCTTAGCCATTCTTTTAACATAATTTTGATTATCCGGTTTTTTCATTTTTTAAATATACAATATTTAATGAAATTTTTTTTAGAAAAGCAAAATTATTTATTTTTTGTCCCTTTAGAAATAGTTTTTTATTTATAAAGTTATCTTATACTAAAAAATAAAATATATTGGTGAAAAGTATTTATAATTATGCAATATAATGGTTTAAAATAATCAAATTATTTGAATTTTTAGTTGATCATACTTTTAACAAAAAAGATATTTTAATAAAATATAATTTTTATTGCCTCAAATTTGGCTTTTTATTAATTTTTTGTCAACATGAAGGGAGTGGTTTCCAAATGCAAAAAAAAATAAAAACCGCGGAGCAGGATATAACTTTATTAACGCGAAAAATAGGGGAGAAACTATTACCCGGAATCCGTATTCATGTTTATAAATCCAGTGAAGCAGTTGTATTATCGTATAAATCTTCAGACATGCCTAAGGATTTTAATGTAAAAAATCAGTTGTCTGTTTCTTTTAAGGAAATAGAAAAATACAACGGTCCTGTTGAGAAATGCCTAGAAAAACGGATTAAAATGTTTTCTCAATTATATAAATTTTTAAATAATGTAATGCCGGAGATTATTTTTATTTCAGAGGATGAATATTCTATTGGAGTGAATTTTAAAAAACCCGGGAACAAAGAATTTCTACGTTTATATTATGAGAAACAATTATTTTCCCATTTTATTGAAAACCCTGATGAAATAGTAAATAAATTCGTTAAAGAGACTCAAAAACGAAAGCAGTTATTGAATAATATTTAACCATTTTCATTGTTTTATTTAATTTCACATTTTGAATAAATAAATTTTTGCTTTTTTTTTAAAAAATTAATATTATTCGTTATCTTTAAAAAAATCAGGTTATTATAATCTGACATAAATGAGAGGTTTTAATATGTGTGAAAAAAACGGAAATGATAACGAAAATAAACAGGACCAAAAGCCTTTTGAAATTCTTAAGAAAACAAGAACTATCGTTATTTCCGGTGAGATAGATCAAAAATTAGCGGAAAAAATTACAAACCAGCTTCTTTTTTTAGAATCCGAATCAAATGAGCCAATAAAATTATTTATTAATTCCCAGGGCGGCCATGTTGAAGCCGGTGATACTATTCACGATATGATAAAATTTATCAAACCTGAAGTGAAAATTATAGGAACAGGCTGGGTTGCTTCTGCGGGTGTTCTTATATACGTTGCTGCTAAAAAGAAAAACAGATACACGTTGCCCAATACAAGGTTTTTAATTCACCAGCCCTTAGGCGGAGTAACAGGCCAGGCTAGCGATATTGATATCGAAGCAAAAGAAATATTGAAAATGCGCGAACGTATTTATAAAATATTAAGTGAAGCTACAGGGCAAAAAATAGACAAAATCAAAAAAGATTCTGACAGAAATTTTTGGCTTACTGCTTCCGAAGCAAAAGAATACGGTATTGTTAGTGAAATAATTACAACGAGAAAAGACCTTGAATAAATAAAAAAGCCGGATTTTTTATCCGGCTTTATTAATAATATTCCAATAAGTTAACGTCTATATCTTCTTCTGCATCTTTTTCTTGCTTTCATATATTTTCTTGATGCTGACCTTCTGCAAGCTTTTCTAAATCTTTTAGTTTTGTATCTTCTACAACGTCTTAAGTTTCTCTTATAACGTTTAGTCGCTCTTCTGTAGCAAGCTCTTAATTTTGGTCTCATTGCTGAAACGGTTGCTGATAAGGAAAATATCAACAGCAATAAAGCTAAAAAGGATAAGATTTTTTTCATTGAAAACTCCCAAAAAAATATTTTTATTCAATACTTTATAACACTTTCACCTAATAATTAAAAGAAATATACGTTAAATTTAAAAAAAAAAGTAAAAATTATAATCTTATAATAACATTCCTACGCAAAGATAGTATCCAGTTTGATAAACTCCGTCTAAGGATTCTGCAACTTGAAGAATTCCATGTTTAAATTCAAACCCAACCATAATAGTTCCCCTGCCTTGCATCAAAAAATAAATTCCTGCAACAAAATTTATAAAAGGCTTGTTTACATCAGGAATACTGATTTTAAAGTCTTTATATTTTAATTCCTCAGTGGCTGATAAATTAATTGGAATTTCGAGGCCAATTAATAGAGCAATATTCCGGAATTTTATTACTGGAGCAATGGAAATTACCAAATCAACGAAATTAATAGAAGTTTCATCGTAATCATTTTTCCATAAACCATTAGTGCTTTGAATATATGCTCCTAATTGAATTCCAAACATTTTATTAAGGTTATATTGAAGTATTCCTCCCAGCATAAAACCTACTTTTATATTTGATTCTGTTTCCGGATCAAAATTATCTTTTTTGGTAAACTTTGTAAGGCCTATTCCGGCTTTAAAACCAAATCTAAAAGTTCTGCCTCGTCTCGCTCTTACAGGCTTATTGTCTTTTGTTTCAGCTGGTTCATCCCTGCCTCTTTCCATATTACCAATGCTTTGTGAGTAAACTTGAGAAGATAACAGTAAAAATGCAATTATTATTAAATATTTATTTCTCATTTAAATCTCCCTGATTATTCATATAGAAGTGATAAGTCGCTTTTTTTGAATACACCGTTCTCATCATAGAGAAGAACGTAATCCTGTCCGCCGTTTAAATATTTACTTCCAAGTAAATTATTTGAACCGTCATAAATGCAACAATATATACCTTCATAATCTGAGAATTCAGAAATTTCAACGCGCTCATTTGTATCAAGATTACTGGATAGTAAATTATCACTACCATCAGGTGTAGCTTGGCAGGATGAACTTTGAAATTGAAGTGTTGCAATTGAAGTTGTATTTTTATTAGCAACGAGGAGTTTGTATTCGGTTGTACATTTTAGGTTTAATATGCTTAATGCAGCTATTATTATTATGAAAATAAACAACGTTTTTTTCATGGCCTTCCTCTTTTAAATAAAGTTTATAAATAATATTCTAACACACTTTGTATATGTTTTCTAAAATTTTTTAAATTTTTTATCAATTTCTAAATTTTAACAAAATTTTTCTTTATAAATTCATAATTAAAATAGTATAAAAAAGTAAAATATTTTTATTTAAGCTTTAATAATAAGCCCTTTATTCTAATGTAAATATTCATTATTATATAATTGTGAAACCGGTAAAATTTAACCATCCAAGAAATAAACAATTTGAACTCGCTATTTCAATTATAAAACGTTTAAATAGTATAGGACATAAGGCTTACTTTGCCGGAGGCAGTGTCAGAGATATGTATATGAATAATGATGTTAATGATATTGATATTGCAACTGGGGCTAAACCAGAAGATGTTATTAAGCTTTTTAATAAAACTCTGCAAGTAGGCAAACAATTCGGAGTAATTATTGTAATACTTGAAAATATCCATTTTGAGGTTACTACATTCAGACAGGATAAAGAATACGTTGACGGTCGAAGGCCGGAGGGTGTAATTTTTACTGATGAAAAAAACGATGTTTTAAGGAGAGATTTTACTGTTAACGGGCTTTTATATGACCCCATAAAAATGGAAATAATCGATTATACTCAGGGTATTAAAGATATTGAAAATAAAATAATCCGCGCAATCGGCAACGCTGAAAAACGGTTTACTGAGGATAAACTTAGGCTTCTTAGATGTATACGCTTTGCGGTTAAGTTAGGTTTTGATATAGAAGAACAAACGTATAATTCAGTGAAAAAATTATCGCCTTTTATTAATCAAGTCAGTGCAGAAAGAATAAGTGAAGAACTAAAAAAAATTTTATTATCTCCGGCCCCGGCTAGAGGCATTGGTTTATTAAATGAAACAGGTTTGTTAAAAGAAATTTTACCCGAAGTTTATACTCTTCATGGAGTAGAACAACCCGAGGAATTTCATCCTGAAGGAGATGTTTATAAACATACCGTTTTGATGCTTGAAAATATGAATAATCCATCTTTTGAACTTGCAATGGCTGTTTTATTACACGATGCGGGTAAACCAGGAACTTATGAAGTAAGCGACCGAATAAGATTTTCAGGGCATGAAAAGTTAAGCGCTGAACTTAGTTTAGATGTCAGCAGCCGCTTAAAACTTTCAAAACAACAACGGGATAGAATTTATTCGTTGGTTTTAAACCATATGAAGTTTAAGGATGTTAAAAAAATGCGGGAATCCAAACTCAAACGTTTTTTAAGAATGGATTATTTTGATGAACATCTTGAATTACACCGTTTGGATTGTCTTGCATCTCACGGCAGTGTGGAAAATTATAATTTTTGTATAGACAAAATAAAAGAATATAAAAGTGAACAGCAGCCTTTAAAACCTAAGTTGTTAATAACGGGCAATGATTTAATAAAAATGGGATTAAAGCCAGGGCCTTTATTTTCTAAAATTTTAACTGAATTGGAAAACCTGCAGCTTGAAGGAAAAATGGAATCTAAATCTGCTGCTGTTAATTGGGTTAAAGCAAATTATAATAAATAACTTGAATTTCGATTTAAATTATAAAATTTATTTTTTTCGAAATATATGATTTTTTATTAAATCAAAAAGATTGTTTCGTCACATTCGTTCCTAGTAGGTGACGTTGGCTTATGCCATTTGAGGAAAAAATCCCTTTGGCAAAGTCTCCTGCGAGCGTGAGCCAAGCAATCCCATATGGTTACACTATTAAACAAGACTTTTGCGTCGTATAAACTCTTAACAACAACATAAAACTTTTAAAATTTACTACAATTTTTTTAAATCGAATTTCACGTAAATATTAAAACTCCGGACTTCCATAAAAAAATAAAATATCTATAAGTAAATTCCGCCTTT
>CALGPD010000205.1 GCA_937960625.1 uncultured Spirochaetia bacterium
ATAATATTGAATATAACTGCCATTGAGGGCATTATCTCTATATGTAGAAATTCTACTGATTCTTCCATTTTTGTAGTAATAATAACTTTTTCCCGTTAGTTTGTTATCTATCCAATTCCTTTTTGTTCTAATCCTGCCGTTTCGGTAGTAAAATATCTCGGGGCCATGTAATTTATTGTACTTATAAGAAATTTTGGAATAAATCATACCCGTTCTATATTTCGTTATTTTAACACCGTGAATCTGTCCGTTTAAATACGGTGTCTTTATAATATATCTTCTATATTTTCTAGTTTTATATTTTACTTGAGCAGTTAATCCTGATGTGCAAATGAAAAGTATGCATAATAAAATAAAAAGCGGTTTAATATTATTTTTAAATTTTGTAGTTTTCAGTAACATTTTCCCCCTATTATCAATTTAATTTATTAATACTAAAATATAATCATTCTATATTAAAATTATAAAATATTTATATAAAATTTAATTAAAGTCATTCTTCTTCATCAGATGTAGATTTTTTGTCAAGAAGCCATTTTAAGTCGCTATTTTTTAAAATTTGGAATAATTCAGTTAAAATCTTGCCTATCGGAGAAATACCTTTTCCGCCGCCGTAATCCATGACTGAATAGTTATCAATCTTAATCTTGTCAAATATGTCAGGTATGCTTTCAATAAAACTATAAAGCAGTGCTTCTTTACTATAAACTTGTGTAACTTCTCTACGTAATTTATCAATTTCGGTTTTCTTGCGCGAAATTTCGGACTCAATTTCCTCGGAAGTTAATAATAAATTAAGAAGTCTATGATTAATTTCTTCTATGTTTATAGCTATATTTTTCGTTAATTGTTGTATTTCTTTTTCTTTGTTCTCTTTTACAACTCTAAACTTATATTTTTCCAGATATTCTTCTTCATCAATTTTTATCTGCTGCTGGGATAATTTTCTCTCTTCATTCATGCGGCTTTCTTCAACAAAAGTATTATTCTCAATATTTGCCATTTCAATGTTTTTATCAGTTGATATTCTTTCAAGTTCAGTTTTTTCCCGCATAGCATTTTCTTCCGCGGCAATTTGTTTGTCTGTAGAAATTCTCGTTTTTGCTACATCCAATCTTAAAGAATCCCTATATTGAGACTGCAAATCTTCAAACAACATATCAGACATTATCCTTACAGATTCAATACCGAGTTCATCAAAAACAATACCCCATCTTTGCTGTATGGGTTTTAGCTGTTGTTTTAAATTTTCAGCAATTTCATCTTTTTTCTTTAGAGCATCATCAATATTCATATTTGCAATAACGTGCCTGACTGCTTCAATACAAATCGTCCGAAGTTGATTATTCGTCTCTGCCATTGGGTCTTCTTCGTTGTAAAAGTTTAAAGTATTAATTGCAATTTCCGGTTTTTCCGGGTTTATTCTCCATGCGGCATACCCTTCAATTCCAATACCTTGAAAGTCAATATTTGCGTTGTCTGTTTTAAAATATAATGTTTGCACAAAAGCAGGAATGCGTAAAAAACGTCTGAATAATTTGAAACGTTTTCCGCCTAAAATCGGTTTGGCATTTTTCTTTCCAATCTGAATTATATATTCATTTGGCAATGCTCTTTCAAAGAAAAAGCCGGATAATTTTTTCCGTTTTTCTATATATTTTTTATGATTTTCAGATATCTTGCTTTCATTAAAATCTTCACTCATATAAACATCCCGAATAAGTTATAAAATTATTATATGACACATGCAAAGAAATATCCATACTTTAATCGATATTTTTTAATCGGAATAGTTTTTTAGATTGTTTTCAATAATATTGAAAGATAGATTCTATTTCTTTTTACGTTTGCCCGCTAATTCTATCAAAGCTTTTTTACCGCGTTTTTGTTTTTTGAAAGCGCCTATGATTAGTTCTGCTTCTCTAAACGGAACAGTAAGAAAAGAAAACTTATCAAAAATTTGAATATCTTTTATTTTTTTCGATGCTATACTCACATTGTCATTGATAAAACATATTAATTTTTTAGGAGTCATTTTATCTTTTTTGCCAAGAGCAACGAATAAACGCGTTGTTCCGCTCCTGTCAACGGGATTTGTAGAAATATCCCTAATATTTTCATAATTGCTGTCACTTAACTCATGATTAAACGCATATTTAATAAAAGCACTTAATATTTCTTTTGCATCTCCGTATTCAAGAAGTTTTTCAGACAGGGAATTATAATCATCATAATCTCCATTTTTGAGCTCTTCAAGTACACTATTTACTAACCTGTCTTTTTTCGTTTTAATTACATCGGATATTTCCGGTACTTTGGCATATCTGATATCGCTTTTAAGTTTTTTCTTTATAAAACCTAATTTTTTATATTCGGACGGAGTTATAAAAGTTATTGCTGTTCCCTCGTTGCCGGCCCTGCCTGTTCTACCGATACGGTGAATATAAGCTTCAGAATTATGAGGCAGAGAATAATTTATTACATGGGTTAAATTATTAACATCAATTCCTCTGGCTGCAACATCGGTTGCAACTAAAACGTTAATTTCTTGGTCTTTAAACTTTTTAAGAATTTTTTCCCGTTGGTTTTGTGAAACATCTCCATGCAGAGCTTCGCTGTCGTATCCCCTGTTGTTTATTTTTCTCGTTACCATATCAACATCGTTTTTAGTTCTACAAAAAACAATTCCGTAGAATTCGCTTTCAATATCAATTATCCTGCAAAGCGCTTCAAGTTTATCTTTTTCATATACTTCAAAATATATCTGCTCTGTTAAAGCAGTAGTCTGATCGTTTGAAACCAATGATATAACTTTGTAGTCATGCATAAATTTCTTAACGATTTTCATCATTGCTGAGGGCATTGTTGCTGAGAAAAACAGCATTATTTTATCTTCGTTTGTATTCTCCAGAATTTTTTCAATATCATCAATGAAACCCATATCAAGCATTTCATCCGCTTCATCTAAAACGAGATAAGAAATTTGATCTAGCAGCAGTGTCTTTCTTCTAATATGATCAATTATCCTGCCCGGTGTACCCACAACGATATGAGCCTTTTTCTTTAAACGTTTTAACTGTACTTCAATCGATTGGCCGCCATAAACAGGAACAACGCTTAGCCTTTTGTTTCCCTTGAAAGAATTTATCTCCTCAGAAACTTGTATGGCAAGTTCTCTTGTAGGTGTGAGGATTAATGCTTGAACATGATTATTATCCTCATCCAGCTTTTCAATTAACGGCAGGCCAAATGCTGCAGTTTTACCGGTTCCGGTTTGCGCCTGTCCAACTATATCCAGTTCTTTTTTCAACAATAAAGGAATTGTTAATTCCTGAATTGGTGTAGGCTCTTCAAAGCCTTTTTTCTCAAGTGCTTTTAGGGTCTGTTCACTTAAACCCAGTTCTTTAAATTTTTCCAATTATTTATCCTTAATATGATTTCTAATGGAGAATGAAGATTAGATTATAGAATTTTTTTTACTCTTCCAATCTGTCCGTCTTGTAATCTCACTTTAATACCGTGGGGATGTGAAGGTGAATTAGTTAGAATGTCTTTTACGATGCCGTTAGTTAATTTACCCGTTCTTTGATCTTTCTTTAAAACGATACTAACACTCATTCCCGTTTTTATTTTATCACGTTTATTACAATCCAAATTATTCTCTTTTCTTAGAAAACTAAATTTTTAAAAAATATTAACAATATAATAAAATGCCTTGATAACGTTTAAAACACTATCAAGGCATTTTTTTCTTTATCGTTCTATATAAAATACAATTTAATTCGCTAAAAACCAATAATAAATTATTCTTTTTAAGCGTATCCTTTTTTCTTTTTAGATGAAACAAGTTTTTCAGCATCTTTTTCCGCTTCTTCTTCTGATGCAAATTCTTTTGTTTTACTTTGTCCTTCTGAACCGATCTTTCCATATCTAACCGTATGAGTATTACCCGTTATAGTTATTTCCCAGAATTTATTAGATTTTTCATCTTTATACTCAAGATATATTTTTTCCCCATCCGATTCACTTTCCTCAGAATCTCCGTCTTCACCGTTTTCAGACATATCCTCTAAGTTTGCTAAAAAATCATCAAAACTATCATGCAATTTTTCAGGATTTTCTCCAATTTCATGTTCAAATAAGTAAACGGGATTTAATGTATCCTGAGTGTCAACCGCTAAAAATATTTCAACCATAGTATCAATTTCAACATCCTCATAAAAAAGATTAGGAATGGCTAAGATTTTAAAATAATAGTCAGGATTATTTATTAATTGATATAACTCACAACTTTCATAATCTTCATCCAAATAATCATCCAGCCACGAATACTGTTCTACATCTTCGAGTAATTCTTCATGAGTACCGAATATTAATGGAAGATCTAAAAAAGTAATTTCCGTGTCCCGTTTCTCAGTTAATTTTTCATAATATCCGGATTCTATAAACTCGGCATAACTCATTTTCAACTCAACTCCTCCGGATAACCTCTCGTTAATTGCACTTTCAACTTCATTAATTTTTTTAACGGTCAATCCATCACAATATTCACAATTAAATTCTTCTAAGTTTGGCAATGATTTAAGAACGGATATGTCTTTCATGTTATCTAAGCTACGGAGTTCTATTTTTTCCAGTTTACTTAATTTAGATAATGACTCAGGTAATTTCTTTAAGTTATCAATATAGTGGATTGATAATTCCCGCAAATTACTCAATTCTCCAACAATATCAATATTACCTACTTTCTTCAAGCTCTTTATATGTAATTTTTCCAGATTCTCAAGTGTACCAATATCTCCGGGTAATTCAGTTAGTTCATCTAAATTTTGAAGAGACAGCTCTTTTAGGTTTGGTAAACCTTTTATACCTGAAATTTGAGGTAAAACTTCTAAAAACTCAAAAGTTATTTTTTCTAAACCTTTAGCCATTTCAATTTCTACCGGTAATGTTTTTAAATAATCGGAACGGTGTATCTCAAGTTCTTTTAACTTTCCGAGTTTAACAATATTTGATAAATCCAAAGTTGTTTCGATACTGCCTACACTTAAACTTTCTAGTTTTGGTAAAACAGGCAAAGTAAAAGCAGGCTGATTAACGGCTAAACTTTTAAGATCAGCATAGTTTTCCAAATATTTATCCGAAGCTTCTATATCGTTAAAGACTGTAAGCTTTTTTAACTTTTTTAATTCTTTTGGTAATTCCTTAAACGGACAATCTGCAATATATAGTTCTTCTAGATTAGTTAAAGAAGATAGAAAACTAATGTCTTCACTTTTTGCGCTAAAATCGAGTTTTCTTAAGTTCGTTAATGAACCCAATGTTTTAGGGAGTTTTTCTACTACGCTGTAAAAAACGAGTTCTTCAAGTTCAGGAAAGTCTTTAACTCCGGAAATATAAGACAAATTTTTGTTATATCCTACAACGAGTTTTTTTAATCCCTTTAATGTCGAAAAAGAATCATTTATGTTTTTTACATTACAACTTGATAAATCTAATTCTTCCAGCAATGGCAGTTCTTTTAATTCAGAAATGTCTTCCATTTTTTCATTTTTACTTAAATCCAGTTTTTTTAGATTTTTTAATTTTGAAATACTTTTAGGAGCAGATGTAAAATAAAAACCACCAATACGGAGTTCTACTAATCCTTCCAAATTACCAACATTTTCTAATACCTGATAGTTATCTCTATTTTTTACCGTATAACAATATATGGATAAAGATTTTAAGTTTTTAAGATTGAAAATATACTCAGGTATGCCTTCAATTTCATGTGAATCAGTCATATCCAACAATTCAAGATTATGCATATCCTTTAACACTTCCCAGTCCTTAACTCCAGTGTTATACGCAACGAATAATTTCCGTAATTTAGTAAGTTTCAATAATTCTTTTGGAATTTTTTTTAGTTTATTATTACCAACGTATAGTTCTTCCAAATTGGTTAACTTTTTTAAACCCGTTATATTGGTTATCTTATTATCAGAAATACCTAAAATTTTAAGTTGGCTAAGGGCTAAAATTTCTTCAGGGACTTTTTTTAAGTTCAAATCTTCCAGACCTAAATCTTCCAAAGTGGTTAATTCCGTGAGTATTGAAAAGTCAGAGATTTCATTACCACCGATAAATAAAGTTTTAATATTTTTCAAACTTAATATTTCTTTGGGTATCTCCTTGATGTCCATTTCTTTTAAATAAAGTTCTTCAAGCTTCACAAGTTCTTTTAAAAAGGAAAAATCTTTAATATTACAATTCTTTGACAATCTTAAAGATTTTAAATTTGTAAACAATGATATCTCATCAATGTTTTCAGCTGTTTCTGCATTAATGCTTTGAATTTCTTCTTTGCTATTCTTTAATAGAGCATCTTGATAGTTAAATTCTTTCATCTTCTTCCCCTATAATTAAAATATATTCAGTAAAATATATTCAGTAAAATTTATCAGATAATTTGTAAATATTACTTTTTAAGTTGATTGTTTTCCACAAGCAAAATACTTTATCAAGGTTACTTTATTACCCGGAGGCTCATAAACAACTTCATCCATTGTTGCATATGTCATAATTATTCCTCTGCCGCTAATTCTAAGAAGGTCTCTTTTTTCAATATTATTTTTAATAGTTTCATAATCAAAACCTTTGCCTTGATCAATAATAACGTATTTAACCTTTTCCCTGTCATAAAATGCTTCTACTGTAACAGTCCGGCTGCAGTAAGGTTCCTGCTTGCTTCTATTCTCAAGTTCAGACGCATATTTGTTACCTTTACTATATATTAATTCAGCTTTCTCAAGATCATTAATTTCAAGATTTCCATGTTCGATTGCATTTGTTATCATCTCAACAAGAGCAAGGTCTATACTAATAATTTCATCATCATCGCATTGCTGATTTATTATTAAATCTCTTGAAATTGTTGAGGCAAGGTCAGAGATTAAATTAATATCATTTGGTATCTTATAAACCTTGTGAGTAGAAACAAGGTAATAATCTATATCCCTTGTTCTTTGGAGAATGGCTTTCATTTTTAAAATTTCTTTAACACTGTTTGAAATTTCATTTTTATCAATAGGCTTTGTAAAAAAATTAAAGCTGCCGTAATCAAAAGCATCAACAGTCTGAGAATAACTATGTTCATCAACAACGATAATTATTGAAGTATCCTTATTAAAGTTTTTTACTTTTCTGATAAATTCAATTCCGTTATCCATATTAAGATTAATATCAGTTATCAATACCGTATAAATATTGCTTTTTAAGAATTCAACTCCTTGTTGAATACTCGTTGCTTGATGCGGGTTATATTCTCTAAACAAGGATGTCAATTCGTTCATGAATTCTTGTTCTTCTGTAATTAGTAAAATTTTTTCTAAATTCATAAAAATCAACCGCTAAATTTATTTTGTTTTAAAAAACCAAAAAATCGGATTATCGGAAAAAAATATTTCCATATTCTTATTTATTGTATCTATAAATTTTTTAATTTTTTCTGCATAAGGAGATATAATTTTTTCAGGAAATACAAAAATTATATTTATAAATCTGTCTCTAACTAGTTTTTGAAATTCCTTCTGAATGTTTTCGCTTTTTACTATCCATTCTTTTATCGCATTCACTGTGTCATCATTAAAAGCTTGGCTCTTTTGCCTTGCATTATTTAAATAACTTTCAAATTCCTCTTTAAAACCTGACAATACCCCAAAAGTTTTTAAATAATTATCTCTTGTGCGGGATAGAATTTTAAACCATTTTTGTTCTTTCTTCTCAGTGTCTGCCATTTCTACCTGATTATAATTAATTATCTTATATCTATTTAATTTTAATAGCTATAAGATTTACATCATCACTAAATTCATTATCACCGATAAAATCTTTGAGTTCCTGTATTATTTTTTCATTTATTTCCTTAGAACTCTTTTCACAATTGTCTTTAAATACTGCTAAAAGTTTTTCATCCCCAAATATCTGAAATGAAGAATCTTCGGCTTCAAATGCTCCGTCTGTATATAATAATATTTGGTCACCGGGTTTTAAATCCTGCTCTTTAGTTTCAAACACAGCGTTTTCAAAAAGCCCCATTACATAACCCTTGGTCTTAAGAAAATCAACATTACCGTTTCTGCATAAATATCCTGCCGGATGCCCGGCTGATGCATAAATGATTTTATTCTCTTCTAAATCCAAAATCGTATAAACAGCAGTTACATAAGTGAATTTTCCGCCTAAAATATTTATCAACTGAAGATTCATCTCGGATAAAAGTTCGGATGGAGTTTTATTTTGTTCAATAAAATTATCAAGCAAAGTTTTTAAAATCATTGTGATTAAAGCTGCCTGCATTCCATGGCCTACAACATCAGCAACAAAAACACCGAGTTTTTTCTCACTAAAAGGCATGAAATAATAAAAATCACCGCCAACCATAAAACACGGTATATATCTGAAATCTATATCAAAACCTTTTGTATCAGGAACATCAGAAGGAAGAATTTTCTCCTGAACTTTACTTGCCAGACGGATTTCTTTTTGAAATGCAATATTTTTTACTGCCAATTCATCTGTATAATCTTTTAAGCGTAGAAGAGACCGCACACGTGCAGTTAATTCAATGTCATTTATAGGCTTGGATAGAAAGTCATCACAACCCGCCTCAAGGCCGTTTACTTTATCTTCTGTGCTGGAAAGTGAAGTAATTAATACAACCGGAATGTTCCTCGTTATATCATTATTTTTAATTTTTCTGCAAAGTTCAAAACCGTCAAGTTCAGGCATGATTACATCTGAAATTATCATATCCGGTTTTTGTTTTTTAACTAATTCCAAAGCTTCTAAACCGTTATACGCACAGGAAACCTCATAACCTTCTTTGCCTAGACGCATTCTTAATAGGTCAACATTTACTTTTATGTCATCTACAACGAGTATTTTATGTTTCTTTTCCATTATATATAATAACAAACGCAAATTATTAAAATTGTCAAGAATATTTATTAAAATAGCGCTATTTTAATAAATTAACTATTTCATGGCCTACTTTTGTTATATCTCCCGCGCCGAGAGTTATAACAATATCGCCTTTTTGAATTTGATTCATTATTTTATCAGGTACATCTGCAAGATCGTCAACACACTCTAATTCAACACTTTCTTCTTTTAATAAATCATATATTAACGTTGTAGTTACTCCCGGGATTGGCTTTTCCCGTGCCGGATAAATCGGAGTTAAGAAAACCTTATCAGCAAGTTTAAGGCTTTGGGCAAATTCTTCAAAATGCATTTGCGTTCTAGAGTATAAATGTGGTTGAAAAATTGCAACTAAACGGCGGGAATCATCATTTTTTGAAATCTGACGCGCTGCTTGCAGAGTTGCCTGTATTTCATTAGGATGATGCGCGTAATCATCAATGATTAATATTTCATCTTTATCATAGAGTATTTGAAAACGCCTTTCGGAATTTACAAATTTACTAAGAGCAGATTTTATTTTATCAATTGAAACTCCGACCGCAACCGAAGTCGCAATTACGGAAAGGGCGTTCATAACATTGTGTTTTCCCGGAATCCTGAGAGTGAATTCTCCAAGTTCTTCGCCGAATGATTTCACCTGAAACTTTGTATTCATTCCATCAAACTTAAGTCCGTAGGCGCTGACATCCGCATTTTCAGAAAAACCAAAAGTTATAACCTTTTTAGATAAATCATGCAATATTTCTTTTACGTTATCATCGTCAATATTAGCAACGCAAAAACTATAGAATGGAACTTTATTTAAAAAATGCCTGAATGTCTGTTTTAGTTCATCAAAATTATTATAGGATTCCATATGATCTTTATCAACATTTAACAAAACGCTTATTTCAGGTAAAAAATATTCTATTGAATTATACGCTTCACATGCTTCAAAAACCAGATAATCTCCGTGCCCTAAATGTGCATTTGAACCAAGGGAATCCAACACTCCGCCGATTAACATTGTGGGGTCAAAACCGCCTTCTTTTAAAACAAGGCTTAACATACCCGTTGTTGTGGTCTTGCCGTGTGTTCCGGCAATACCAATACCTTTCTTCATTCTTACTAATTCGTTCAACATCTCAGCTCTAGGTATAACGGGAATTTTAGTCTGTTTTGCTTCACGTATTTCAGGATTAGTCATCGGCACCGCTGCGCTAAAAACAACTACAGAACAGCCATGGACGTTTTCTTTTTCATGCTCATAGTATACTCTAGCTCCGAGTTTTTCTAATCGTTTAGTAATCGGGCTTTTCTTTTTATCAGAACCGGAAACTTTATAACCCAGGTTTAATAGTACCTCAGCAATTCCACTCATGCCAATACCGCCGATACCAATAAAGTGAATAGTACCTAACTGTTCATTCATACCGTGGTTTTTATCCGGACTTTGTGAAACACCCATGCCGAGCCCTATCCTTTCTGATTTATCAAAAAAAGGTGTAAAAATATTTTTCATAATAATTATTCTCAATTCTTTTGCTATATATAATTTAAAAAACAGTTTAAAATTTTCTAGTTTTTTTTTAAAAATGTTCCTATTTACCGTAAAAAAAACGTAATATTTCTTGCATAAGTAATGTAAAATTTTGTTATCAACTAAGTATTAGTTAAAATTAATATAATAAATATAATTTTGTTAAGGTAAATCAATTCCTGCCGATTTTATATTTGTTATAGTTTTTTTAATAAAAATAGATATTTAGGAATTTTCAATGAACTTATTGCTTATAAGCGTTGATAGTAACATTAAAAATATATTAGTCTCGAGTTTACTTCCAAAAGGTTATCCCGTTTTTGATACGGATTATGATAGAGATAGTATTACTAACATCATTAAAAAGAAAGAGATTAACGTAGTTTTCATGGACGTGGACAAAGAAGGCGGGCTAATTGAACACCTTGATCTAATTAAAATGATAAGAAGTATGAATATTGCCCTTATCGCGTATACAGAGAACGCTGCTGAAAGTGAAGTAAAGATTCTTATTGAACACGGTGTAACTGCATATATTGAAAAAACTGAAAAAATTGCACATGATATAAAAAGATTAATTGAAGTTATATTTAAAAACGTTCCGCAAAAAGAAAAACGCAAAGCATTACGCGTTAAAATTAACGAACAAGACGAAGCCACTGTAAACTTCAGCGTTCCTAATTCAAGCAAAGTTATAAAAGGTTTTGTTATAGAAATAAGTTATCTAGGCCTGTTTTTTAAAGTTGATTATTTATATGATACATCGGGTTTAAGGCCCGGCGATGTAATATCAAGGTTAACTTTAATGATAAACTCAAAAAGAGCCATAACCGATGTGCAAATAGTTATGATTAAAGGCGATTTTGTTGGCGCTAAATTTCTAAACCACGATGACGCTTTAAAAAACCTTCTCGTTAGATTTATCCACGAAAAAATGACAGAAACAATTTAAATTACCTTTGCTTCAAGTATATCGTGAATATGTAATAACCCTATAGGCTTATTATCCTTTACAACAACAAGAGATGTATATTTGTTCTCCATTATTTTTAACGCTTCACCCACAAACCGGTCGGCGCTAATGGTTTTAGGGCTCTTACTCATAACATTTTTAAGCGGCTTGTCTAAAAACCCTGTGCTGTATTTTAATGCAAGCCGTTTTAAATCACCGTCAACCAATACTCCTGAAAGTTTTCCCTTGCCATCAACCGCAATAACAATTCCTCTATTCTTTTTACTTATAATAACTTCTAATGCCTGCTTCACATTTATATTTTCATTCACTATTGGCAAGTTATCTTTCTCCATAATTTTTTCAACATATAACAACTGTTTGCCTATTGAGCCACCTGGATGATATTCTTTAAAATCCTTATGAGAAAATCCTCTTAGCTCCATTAACGCTATGGCAAGAGCATCGCCAAGCGCAAGCATTGAAGTTGTTGAAGTTGTTGGCGCTAGATTCATGGGGCAGGCTTCATTATCAACATTAATATACAAATTTATATCAGAATTATTAGACAATTGGTTTTTTGGTTTATTCGTTATACTTATTAAAGGAAGCCCTATTCTTTTAATAAAAGGAATAAGAGAATTAATCTCGCCCGTATTGCCTGATTTGCTAAGTGCAACGAAAACATCGTCTCCTGATATTATTCCAATATCACCGTGTACTGCTTCAGCAGGGTTTAAAAAAAACGCGGTCGTTCCCGTTGACGTTAGAGTTGCTGCAATCTTTCTACCTATATTCCCGCTTTTACCCATACCGCTTACTATAACTTTACCTGTGGAATTGAAAATACATTCAACCGCTTTTTGAAAAGATTCATCCAGCGAGTTTTTTAAATTTAATAAAGCATTGGCTTCATTTTCAATTACGTTCTTTCCAGCATCAATTATTCCGCTCACAAATCCCACCTTTTCATATTGCCGACGTGTTCAAACAAATCTATCATTTCTTGTAAAAAGTCTTTAAGTTTATCAATGGGGAACATATTCTTGCCGTCACTTAAAGCTTTTTCAGGTTTTGTATGAACTTCCATGAACAAACCCTTAGCTCCGGCTGCAATTGCTGCTCTTGCCAAAGCAGGTATAAACTCCCTGTTACCGTCACTCATTCCTCCTAAGCCCCCGGGACGCTGAACACTATGCGTTGCGTCAAATATTACAGGCGCGTATTCGCTCATAACGTGTAAGCCCCGCATATCCACAACGAGGTTATTATACCCGAAACTCGTTCCTCTTTCCGTAATCATTACTTTGTCATTGCCGGTACTCTGTACTTTATTAACAGCATAACGCATATCCCAGGGAGACATAAACTGGCCTTTTTTAATATTTATTATCTTACCCGTTCTGCCGGATTCAACGAGTAAATCCGTTTGCCGTGATAAGAATGCCGGTATTTGAATAATGTCAAGTACCCTTGAAGCCTGCTCAATTTCTGATACGGAATGAACATCAGATAAGACTGGGATTTTAAAATCTTCTTTAATGTTATATAAAATTGCAAGCCCTTCTTTTACCCCCGGCCCTCTAAAAGAATCAACAGATGTCCTGTTTGCTTTATCATAAGACGCTTTAAATACAAATGGAACTTCAAGCTCATCCGTAATTTTAACAATCTTCCCTGCCATATCATACGTACTTTCAGCATCTTCAATTACGCACGGCCCTAATATAAGCACAAGGCGTTTATCCGCTACATTATCCGGAGTACGTATACCGAGTTTTTCTAAATAATGTTCTTCCATAAACTTTTCCTGTAATACCGTTTTAACAATTACATTATAATACTCTGTATTTATTGCTTTGTCAAGACAGTATTAAACGCAAAAAAGATTCAATTTTTCGGTTTACATAATCCATGAATTTTAATAAATTACTTATGGAAAATAGTATTTTGACGAATATAGCATTAACCTGAAAAATAACCCAGTGTTGATTTTTATAACATCAGCACGCGTATTAAAGAGGAAAAAATTATGCAAATGGATTACAGATACATTAACCCGTTTATTACTTCAGCAATTTCAATAATTAGAGAAACCACCGGAGTAAATGTAAGGAGAAAACGCGTTTATTTACACAAAGGCAAAGAGTCCATCGGCGGTGTTGGTATTACACTTGGTTTATCAGGTGATATAAAAGGCCGCGTTGTATATGAATTTTCACGGGGCATGACAATGAGGCTGGCATCCAGAATGTTAAGGCAATCCGAGATTAATTTTAAAGACAAACAAGAGTTTATTACTCTGCTTGAATCCGCAATTCTTGAACTCGGCAACCTTATTTCAGGTAAAGCAATCGGAGTTTTACTAAACAACGGCTATAACTGCAACATTACACCACCGGATTTCTGGTACGGCAAAGACGTTTCTTTAATTCCGTTTTATTTATTAACAATAGTAATTGAATTATCCACACCGTACGGAGATTTCGCCATTAACTTATCTATTCAGCAGAAAAAAGAAGTACTCGTAGCGTAGATAATTCTGATAAAATATATCCAATTTAGCCTCACCACGGATAGACTATATTGTGAGTAAAAAAGAAATCACCCTACTTCAAGCATACGTTCAAGCGCTTTGCGCGCATTAATAATAACGTTGTCGTTTACCTCAACAGCAAAATCTCCGCTCACAAGGTTTTCAAGACAGTAAAGTAAGTGGTATACGGAAATCTTCATCATATCCGGGCAGATACTGCTGTTAACGGGAACAATTGTCTTTTCGCCTTTATACTCGTTGTATAACCTGTTCACCATGTTTAATTCGGTTCCAATTCCAATTACGCTGTCCTTTGGAGCATCTTTAACATAATCGATGATAAAGGACGTTGAGCCTGCCGCGTCACATGCATTAACTACGTCTGGAGTACATTCAGGGTGTACGACGATTTTGATGCCGGGGTATTTTTCCCTTAACTGTTTTACGTTTTCTATAGTAAACTTTAAAGCGTGTACATGGCAGTAACCTTTCCACACAATGATTTTTGCGTTTTTAATCTGCTCTGCCGTATTTCCGCCAAGATGTTTTGATTTATCCCAAACCATAATCTCATCAACTCCAAGTTTTGCAGCCGTATTTCTACCCAGCTGCTCATCGGGCATGAAAAATAATTTCTCACCCTGTTCAAAAGCCCAGCGGAATATTTTTTCTGCATTTGAGGAAGTACAAACAATACCCCCGTGTTCTCCGCAAAAAGCTTTAATGTCAGCAGAACTGTTCATATAGCACGCTGGAATTACTTTTTCCGTATCAATATATTCCTGCATTTCTGTCCATGCTTTTTCCGCGGATTCTATATCCGCGAAATCAGCCAGAGGGCAGCCCGCGGTATGGTTCGGAAGATAAACCGTTTGCGCCGGTTTGGCAAGAATTCTCGCTGCTTCAGCCATAAAATAAACTCCGCAGAAAACAATGTGTTCGGCTTTTTCCTGTTCCGAAGCCATTTTAGCAAGAGCAAAAGAGTCTCCTTTTAAATCCGAAAGCTCCACAATTAAATCCTGTTCATAATGATGGCCGAGTATAACGAGTCCTGAACCGTATTTTCTCTTTATATCTTTTATCTTTTTTACTGTTTCCTGTTCGGAAAGTAAAAAGTATTGCTCCGGCAGTTTATCCATTTGTTACTCTCCTTTTTCAATATACATACTTATATCCAATGCGTTTACAGAATGTGTAAGCGCGCCAACGGAAATATAATCTACTCCGGTTTCAGCAACGCGTTTAATTGTATCTCCGGTTATGCCTCCGGATGCTTCAAGAGGTATGCGTCCAATGATAAAATCAACGCACTGTTTCATAAGTTTTAAACTCATGTTATCGAGTAAAATCCTGTCAACTTTTAAATCAGCGCATACCTGCACATCTTCAAAAGTACGGCATTCTACTTCAATAGGTAATTCACTGTAAGCTGAATTTTTTACTTTATTTATAGCTTTAGAAATAGAGCCTGCACGGTCGATGTGGTTGTCTTTAATTAATACCATGTCGTTTAACCCCATACGGTGGTTTAATCCCCCGCCGTAATGAACAGCCATTTTATCAAGAAAACGCAGACCCGGGGCAGTTTTTCTCGTGTCTAATAACCTTGCATGAGTATGAGAAATAATTTCACTAAGCTGATGTGTCTTCGCTGCTATACCGCAAGCGCGTTGAAGGATATTAAGGCAGATTCTTTCTCCGCGCAGTAAATCAAGAACAAACCCTGATATTCGCGCGATTTCATCTCCCTGTTTGATTTTATCTCCGTCAGTCTTTTTGATTTCAATTTTAACATTTTCATCAAGAATTTTAAACACTCTTAAACCCTGCTCAATACACGCAAGAATACCGTCTTGTTTGCAGATAACTTTGGCTGTAGCTCTTTCTTCGGATTTAAATATTGCTTTTGAAGTTGCGTCATCGCCGTCTTCTTTTAAAGCAATATTAATTAATTCATCGAGTTTTATATTTTCGTTGTTAAACATTTTACGCCTTTATTTTTAGAAATGAAAAATTCCGCCTGCATGCCAGATAAATCCGCTCTCCAATGCCATGCCGAAAACGTATCCGTTGGTTTTATAACCGATTCGTCCGGTTAAACGGAATAGATGAGATATCATAACGGTAATATCCAGATAGCCTGCGATTCCGAAATATAAATCGGTTTTCGCGGGATTTGAAACATAGTCATGAACTATTTCAGGCTGCATAAACACATGTAACGCCCCGCCGAAAAATAAATTTTGAACAATTTCAATACCCTTGAACTTTACACCGGCTCCCCACGCGGAAACGAACTCTCCCGTTGTCATACGGAAATATGGGATAAATAAAAGCCTTTTATCAAACTTTATAAATATATCCACATACCATTCAACTCCATAAGGAGCAAGAGATATTCTCCCGGAAGGCAATATATCGGCTTTACCCACGGGTATCATTATAGTTTTCATAATCTTTTTACCCGTTATTTGAGAATAAAAATGGGATGCCGCGGCAAAAAACAACAGCGGGTCAGCTAATATCAGCCATTTATAATTCTGAAGTTTATCAAGAGTGAGTTTGTATTTCGATGATGTTGAATATCCGTATTTCTGATTTACTAAATTAATGTAAGCCGCAATATCGTTTCCGTCTGATGAATTAATATCTTCGGTGTAATGAATGTAATAAAACAAATCAAGCCTGGTTAATAGATACGTTGTAAAATCATGCGGCGCAATGTATCCGTCCTGCACCCATCTCATGGCTACAATATGCGACATTAACATATTGGCTTCATAACCCCCGCTGATAATCATTAAATTATGGTCTGTGCTGGATACACCGTGATATTCCATATATCCTCCGCCACCCCCAAAAGGAAACGGCCAGTTAATTTTAACTTTGTCAACAGTTCCACCGGCTTCTCTTACTCTAACAGCATGGCCGAAGAACTCGTGATTAAAAGTAACAGCAGCATGGATAATTGGTAAATCAACAATTATTGATTTGGCAAAATAAGTTATAACCTGAATTAAAGGGCTTGAATTTTTATGCATAAAACTAATGGGATAATTCGTTCCTTTTACAAAAGCCATTGCGGCAGATTCCATGGTTATTGCAGCAGGATAAGTACTGTAGATAGAATAGTTAAACACAAACATAAAGTCCCTTTTAGGAAATCCGTCAAAACTCGTTTCTTTTTCGCCTCTTCCTATATCGTCAACATCGGGTATCATTTGTATTTTAGTACGTTCTTTATATCCGCCTTCAGTGCGTACTTGTGAACGGTCACCCATTAACGGGTTATCATTATCTTCGCCCGCAAATAAAAGGTTTATAGAAAAAATTGTTATTAATAAAGCAGTAATAAATAACTTTGAATATTTCACCTTATATACCTTACTATTTAATTATCATAAATTTAAATATATTTTCACCTGAATTAAAGTTTCAGGGAAAAATTTAACTAATTCTTATTATACAATATATTTTAAATTTTCTTTCAACGTTTATTAAATTAAACAAAATATTTTAATATTTCAAACCATAAAAATAACGTTGCAAACGAAAGCGGAATACCCACACCGAGTATGCCGCTTGCGAGTTCCGGGTCAAGTCCGTACATCTCGGCTATTATACCTCCGGTAATCATTGGAGCCATAGCTGCTTCAAAAATTGTTATTTGTAAAACAGAACCCCTAACACCGAATATAAAAGCGAAAATAGTTAATAAAACTGCGGGCCCTAGTATTAACTTATAAACAACGCCTATTGAAATTTTAGCAAGATTTTTCCTCATGGATTTAAAATTAATCATCATGCCGACGGAAATCAGAGCTATAGGAGCCAGAGTACCGCTTAGCCGTTTTAATATTACTTTAACCATATCAGGATATTTAACCGGAATTAAAGCCAAACCAGCAATTAAACTTAAAAGCGGAGGAAACGTAAATATTTTCTTTAGCATCCGGGATTTATTAAATTCAAACCCGGAATAACGCGTTGCTATTAATATCCCGACAGTGGATAAAACGAGGAAAGTTCCCAGCTGGTTATACATTATGCCGATTCCCATTAGTTTTTTCCCGTAAAAAGCTTCAATCATGGGAAATCCTATGAAAGATGTATTACCCAGCCCCGTTGTAATTATTAAACACCCAATTATTGCTTTACTAAAGCCGGCTTTCTTTCCAATAATATTAAATAGTCCTATTGCCATAAATACAAGCATCCATTCCGCGAGTACGGCAATAATTAAGGCCGGTTCAAAGGTTATGGTTTTTACGAATAAAACCGTTGTTGCGGGCAGGGCAACGTATATAATGTAAAAGTTTAATGCCCGTGGAGTATTCTCAGGCAATGTAGGAACCATTCTCAGCAAAATACCGATTATAAAACATATGAAAAGAAGAAGAATATTAGTCATGTTTTCCCTATTACTTTTGCGGCAACTGTTAATTCTGCATAATATAATAAAAATCAATATTATTTTGAATTTTTATTAGAAATAAAAGTTTTTCATATTATAATTACCACGGTTAAATTATTTATTCATGGAAAGCCAATGGAAAACGTTATTTTATCAACCGGAGACATTAAAAAAGACTATGAAATTATTGATGTAATTTTTGCTCAGGCAGGCATACACAATCCTTATTTTGCCGGGCCTCAGTATAATGAATCATTTGACGAATTAAAGAAGATATTAAAGCAAAAATGCGCGGAAATTGGCGGAAATGCGGTTATTAATGTACGGTTTGAGTATCAGCACACTAAGAATAATATTCACGAGTTATTTTCTTATGGAACATGCGTAAAGTTTAAGTAGCAGAATTGACTTATTTAAGCATTTCCCTTTTTATATTTTTTCTAAAAAAACGACAAAAAATGCTATTCTCCTAATTTAAAATGTATAAATTTATCTATTATTTTTTGAGGAAAAACATTCTTTTTAGTTAATAAAAGAATTGAAAAAAGAATTGAATTCAAATAGTCATTATAAAAATAAAAACCTGATGCTATTAAGCATATCCAATTTTTTATTCTACTCTTCTACAGGGCTTTTCTTTTTTCTCCCTGTATATATTTCAGAGCTTAAAGTCTCAAAGTTATATCTCGGTTTTATTATGGGTATGCCTTCAATAATTCAAGTAGCATTTGGTTTCCAAATCAGAAACAAAATCGATTTCATTAATAAAAAAACCGGGTTACTCGTTACAAGTATTATTTCAATAGCCGTATGTATTGCGTATTTTTTTCTTAATAATATTTTTATAATTCCGGTAATCAGGTTTTTCCACAGCCTTGTATTAAGCGTTGGAATATTATTCGGAACAGCGCTTGCCATTGATTTAATTCCCGTTGAAAAAAGAAAATCAGGCATAGGCCTTTATTCTTTAACCGGAGCATTGCCCTTTTTATTTGCCCCTATGACAGCCGAAATAATAATCAAACATTTTGATTTTAAGTACGTTTTTATCCTAGCTGCTATTATCTCATTATTGCGATTTATTATAACATTAACCGTAAAAACAAACGGCAATTCAGCGTCAATAAAAAAACAGGATGAAAACACAAAAATATCAAAATATTACAGCCTTATTCCTTTTGTTATCTTTTACGGAGCTTTATATGCAGCGCTGTATAAATTTTTAAGTGTATACACTATTCAGCTAAAAATAATATATATATCTATATTTTTTCAAGTGAGGGTAATTTTTACTTTTCTGTCAAGAATTGTTTCACAAAGCAAACTGGATAAATGGAAAAATATCTCAATACTTTCAACGAGTTTTATAAGTTCATTTGCCGTTTTATTTCTCGGATTTATATTAAAATTTAAACCAAGCGTTTATATTCTCGCTATTATGGGAGCAATATATGGAAGCGTTCATGGAATTCTTTATCCGGCTTTAAACGTTTTATTTATAAATATAACGCCCACAAGAACGGGAAAAGCTACAATTTATTTTATATTAATTAAAAATATAGGAATTGCAGTGTTTGCCTTATTATGCGGATTAATTGCAGATTATACCGGATATAATATAATGTATTTAATCATGGCAATATTAATGCTTATTCCGGTTTTATACGGTGTATTTATTAGGAAAAGATTGGAAATATAAAAACTATATCTTATTTTAAAATTTCCTATTTAGGAGGAAAAAATGAATATTTGTTTTATAATAAATGATTGGAAAACAGTGGAAACTAAAACAGAAACCACTATCAGGCTAATACATGAAAGCGCAATAAGAAATCATAATGTAGGAATTCTTTACACACAAAATCTAACTATTAGAAATAACGTTGCTTATGGTTTTGTTAAAACCATAAAAAAAATGGATAAGGTTCCTGACAATATAGAATCTTTTTATAAAAAAGCTGAGTTAATTGAAAAGATGTTACCCATGAACGGTTTTGATGCTATTTTCATCCGTAAAAATCCGCCTGTGGATAACATTATGCTTAATTTTCTTGATTCAATAAGAGATGAGACATTCTTAATCAATGATATTCACGGTATCAGAAAAGCAAATAATAAATTATACACAGCGCTTTTTCACGACCCAAAAAATGAATTTCTTCCTGTTACCCATGTTTCCAAAAACATTAAATATCTCAAAAAAACTATTGAAGAATCAAATAATGAAAAAATGATATTAAAACCTCTAAATGCTTACGGCGGCAGCGGGGTTATCGTACTTGAAAAAAACGCAAAACACAATATCAACTCCCTTCTTGAATTTTACATTGAAGGCAAAGAACAAAAAAATTACGTTATAGTTCAAGAATATGTTGAAGGCGCGGAAAAAGGAGATATACGCGTTCTAATGTTAAACGGTCAGCCCGTAGGAGCGTATAAACGGGTACCCGCGGCTGACGATATAAGGGCAAATATTCATGCAGGCGGAAAGGCTGAAAAACATAAACTCACGGAAAAAGAAAAAATGATTTGTAAAAAAATAGGCCCGCAGCTTGTTTCTGACGGGATATTCTTTGCCGGTATAGATATTATCAATAATAAACTCATTGAAGTTAACGTATTATCTCCGGGCGGTATTGCAAACGTAAACAGGCTGAATAAAACCAAAGTCCAAAAAAAAGTAATTGATTTCATTGAAGACATGATTGCAAAGAGAAATGATATTATTAATCAGCGCCAGGCAGCAATCGAAAGAAAGAAATTATTTAATTCGGAGTTTAATAGTGATTAAACTTTCTATAGAGGAAATAGTTGAAAAAATCAATAACATGGAGGCTTTTTCAGCAATCTCGGGCAATGATGAATTTAGTATTACTATAGAAAAATACGTTCCGTTTGTATGCGCGGCCATACATAACGGCGGCAATTTTCTTAAACAGGTTTCAGATAAACTGCATATTTCCAAGTTTGAAAGATGGAACGAAGAAGATCCATTAACAGGGTCTTTTATATTACCTTTTCCAATTAGAATCATAGTTTATGATTCACGCTATGAATATGATTTAAACAGAAATCCGGAAAATTGTATATATGAATACGCATGGAATAAACAGGTTTATGAAACGCCTTTAACCCAAGAGGAAAAAAAAATCTTTTTAACAAGGCATGAAAACTTTTATAAAGTTATTAACGCGTTAATATCAAAGCTTGAAAAATTATTCAAAGCATGTGTCGTATTCGATATTCATTCATACAATCATCAAAGGTTTGGAGAAAAGCGGGACCTTCCTTTGTTTAATCTTGGAACGGAAAAAGTTAATACAAAAAAATTCGGCAAATATATCAACTATATTACTGAACAACTTTTAAAAATAAAAATTGAAGGTGTAGTAAATAGAGTCGCGATAAATGAAGTCTTTTTCGGCAGAGGATATTTTCTAGAATATATAACGAAAAATTTTAAAAACACTCTTGTATTGGCTACAGAAATTAAAAAAGTGTATGTGGATGAAAATACCGGAGATGAGTTTCCAGGGATTATTGAAGATTTAAAAAACGGGCTCAAAGAAACCGTTTTAAATACCTCAAACTTTTTCATTAATGATACTACAACGTTAAACGTTAAACAAAAATATAATCTATTAGGAGAAACTTTTACAGACGGGATAAATTTAGTTGATAATCAATTACACAAACTTGTTTCCAAAATCGATTTCTTAACCTATATTAATCCGGTAAATATTGAAACGGAAAAATCTAAATTCATAAAATCAAAATATAAAAAAACTCCAGTATTCAGATATAAACACCTTACTAAGGATATTTATTTTCTGAAAAAAAACTTATATTCAATCCCTATAGACAAAATAAAAGACGCAACCATAAAATCGTTTTATACAGAAGTGATTGAAAAACAAAGTATTGTATCTGATTTGTTATTAAATAGAGGAAATCACACATTTTTATATAATTCCCTTAGAAATTATGGTGAACCGTCTAAAACAGATATTGAAAATGCGCGGTTTTTAATTTCCGCTGTTGATAACGCTAACAACGCGAAAACATTTACCGCGGACGAGGCATTTACTATTTTCAAGGAACACGTTGACAGGTTAAACATTAAGTGCAAAGTTGAAGTCAGCTCAAAAATTGTGTCAAAGGTTATGATGGTTAAAAATACGGTGCTAAGAATACGTAAAAACAGCGTGTTTACTGAAAACGAAATCATAGCGCTTGTAAATCATGAAATCGGCGTACATTTATTTACAACGCTAAATTCTAAAAGAAACCGGTTAAAAGTATTGCGTTTCTCTTTGCCCGGCGCAACGGAAACACAGGAAGGCCTTGCAATTTTAAGTGAAATGTTAAGCGGAAATATGACTGTAAAAAGATTGAAGGAACTGGCTTACAGAACCATTCTAATTAAAAAAATGCTGAACGGAATCTCTTTTAACGAAGCTTTTCTATACCTAAAAGAAGAACACGGTTTTGAGGATGACAACGCGTTTTACCTTACAACTCGAGTATTCAGAAGCGGAGGGCTTACAAAAGACCGGCTGTATTTAAGCGGATTTAAGAAAATGTATGATTATTATAAACAAGGCAGGGACCTATCAATATTATATACGGGAAAAACTTCCGAAAGATATAGGGACATTTTATTTGAATTACAGGCTAGAGGGTTAATCGATAAACCCAAATACATTAATCCATGCTTTAGCAAACCGGAAAAAATAGACCCTGTAATTGAGTTTATAGCGGATTCGCTTAAATAATATTCATTGAACAGCGCCACAGCTCTGTTCCTAAAGAAAATGTCTAATTCTCTAAAGGCAAGGCAAACCAAAAATCACTGCCCTTGCTTGGTGAACTCTCAACTCCTATACTTCCATTATGAAATTCCACTATTTTTATGCAAATGGATAATCCAAGCCAGGAGCCTTTTTCCCGTTTCAATCCTTTTATTCTTGCTTTTGTAAAAGGCTCAAATATTAATTTATGGTTTTGTTCTTCAATTCCAATTCCGTTATCTACAACGTGGGTAATTATCTCGTTATTTTGCAGATAACTTTGTATTTTAATTTCACAGTGTTCAGGCGTAAATTTAATAGCATTGGTAATAAAATTGCTCAATACGCTGTAAACTTTCTCTTTGTCTATTTCAATAAGTATCAACAATTTCTCCGATAACAAGGTTTATATTTTTCGTTTTGCAGATAATATTAAACGTTGTAACCGCATCGGAAATTAAATCCGATAATTTTACGCTATTTACATCGAGTTTAACTTTGCCTGAATCAAACAAAGCAATATTGAGAAAATCATTTGCCATTTTTAAAATAGTCTGCGAGTTTTTATTTATAATCTCAAGATAGGATTTAATATTTTCAGGAAGATTATTTTTTAAAAGTATTTTCGATGTGCCCAAAATAGAACCAAAACCGTTTTTATGTCATGGTTTACCATGGCAACGAAGTTATCTTTAATATTGGAAAGCTTTCTTAATTCCGTTATATCCCTGCCCACAATCTGGATTTCCTTAATATTACCCGTTTCATCGAATATTCCACGGGCAACCCAATGAATCCAGCGCAAACCCTTATCAGGCAGAAATAATTTATAAGTATTTGAAGAGCTATTATGGCTTGCTAATATTTTGCTAATTCTTTCTTTGATTGTAGCCAAATCAGAATCATCTATAAAACCATATTCAAAAAGGCTGTTTAGATTCATTTTAAGGAGTTGTTGTTCATTAATCCCCGCGCATTCACAAAATACGTTATTTACATAAACAATATTTAAATAAGGGTCAAATCTTACTATCAGGTCGTTCATTTCAGATACAACGCTTTTATACCGCTACTCGCTTTGTTTTAGCTGCTCTTCGAGTTTTTTCTTCTCTGTAATATCACGGGCGATTATTATACTATAAGGATTAGAATTTAAATAGGCAGCACGCATTTTTATATCCCATAAAAACTTTTTACCTGATTTTGATTGATACCAATATTCAAATCTAACCCTTCCGTCATTCTTGACAAACTCATCAAATACCTGTTTCAATTTTTTATGAGCATCTTCATCAGGGAAATATGAGATATCATTCATAGACATACCAATAAGTTCATCTTTAGAATATTCTAATTTCTTACAAGCTTCTTCATTTGCATCATAAATTATGCCTCTAGCAGAAATTATGATTATATCATTACGATGGTTGAAAAAGCTTCATAATTCTGAGACCTTAATTTATCATATCTTATATCAAGCAATGAAAAAATTACAACTATTTTCAAATTATCGTTTTAGTTATTAAAAATATTCAAACTATAAGATACATCTATAATTTCATTGGTTTTATTGATTAGACATGATTTCCAACTTGCTAAATTTTTCTTTTCTGCTTTTTTAAATCTGATAATTTGATTTTCAATTGATAATTGGCAAATTGATACTTTTGCTTCTAAATCTGAAATCGATTTTCCATACAAATCATTTAAATCATATTTAAAAGTCTCTAAAAAAAGTTTATTCGCGTATTCAATATTGTAATCTTTATCAAGCTACAATAATAAAACGGGTGAGTTTTCAACTATTTCTTTGTAGTCTACCACAAGGTTAATCCTTATATGTTAAATAAATAAACGTATAAAATTTATACAGAAATTAAATTTCGTTAATAAATTTTACTCGAACATTTAAATTAATCATAATCACTATCGTCCCAATTCATTCTTTTATATTTATAATAATTCCTTATTAAACTCCTTAACAGAAATATTGAAATAAGGAGTATGGCTCCTAAAACGTAAAAATGTCCACGGTATGGCTGTACATATTCTATTGTCCATTTTTGCCTGATTATTTTGGGGTTTGATTTTAAATAGTATAATTTATACTTTCTTCCTCTTTTGTAATAACAATTATCCATTGGAAAATCACTTTGTGCTGTAACCCATCCCGGCCCAGCTTTAAATCTTAGAAAAGCATACCGGTTAAATACGCTGTATCTGCCAACGGGAATACTTCCCACAACTATTGCCTGTGTAAAAACGGCTCTTTTTTTAAAATTTTCAAGATGTTTGATATAATTCGACGGTTCATTAATCATACGCCAAAACCCAAAAGCAGCTAAAAAACCTATAATTGGAAGAAGCGTCCAACCGATAAATGCGCAAGTATATTTTAAACGGTTTTTATTACGGAAAGTTGAAAAATCAAGCTGTTCGCGATTTGATAAATGCCTTTTCACAAAAAACACGACGAGAATATTATAAATACAAAAGAAAATAAGCGCAAGGCCAAGACATTTACATAAAATAAAGACTTTAAACTTATAAGGGCTAAAGTGTTTATTTGCCGTTACCTTATTTATATTATTATAAATATACGTTACTTTTGTAACAGTTTTACGTATTTTTTTTTCTCTGTTTTTAATATCTTTAATACCATACTCTGAAACGGATGTAACGTATTTTTGGTTTTCATTATTATAATATCGCAAAACAGGATAATATATGGTTGCTTCGGTTTTACTATCTGTTTTTTTCTTATATCCCAAAAATCTTGCTTTTGTTTCCACTCCGTTTGTAACGTATAGCCAACGGTTTTTATCAGTATAATACGATACAGAATAAGAAGGGGCAAAATATAAAAACAAGCCTATTAATACTAATATTCCGTATATGTAAGCAAGATAAAATTGTTTAAAAAATTGAAAACGGTCTTTCATTATTTCCCCATATTTTCATAAATATTACTTAAATTCCTAAAAAAGTCGTGCATAAAAACATGGAAAATGCGTTTTTAATAATTCTGTAATAAAGGCATGAAAATATGTAATAATTTAAAAACAGAATTAGATAATAAACTAGATTTAAATTTCGAGTCATTATATATTTTACTGTATATTAAAAATTAGCAGGTTTAGAAAATCTAAGTTTTTAATTAGGTATCAAAATGAAAAAAAAGATTCTCGTTATCGAAGACGAAAAAGGCATTGCAGACAACGTAATATATACCCTTGAAACCGAAGGCTTTATACCTACATGGGTTATTACCGGTGGACAGGCACTTGAAAGTATTCAGAATGAAAACTATTCGTTAGCTTTATTGGATATTGGATTACCTGATATCAACGGTTTTGAATTGCTAAAACAAATTAAAATTTTAAAAAACATCCCGGTAATATTTCTAACAGCTAGAGATGAAGATATTGATAAAGTTGTGGGCCTTGAGATAGGCGCTGATGATTATATAACCAAACCTTTCAGCCCGCGTGTATTAACAGCGCGGATAAAAGCAGTATTACGCCGGGTTAATCCTGAGGATTTCGCTAACGAAGAGAACGCAAAAATTTTTCTCGTTGATATTAACAAAAAGCAAATTTCATATTTCGGAGTTCCATTGGAACTATCTCAATATGAATATAAAATTTTAAAACTGCTTTTAAGCAAACCCGGATGGGTATATTCGAGAGATAAAATAATGGAAATAATATGGAATAATCCCGAAGAAATTTTAGACAGGACTGTTGATGCTTATATAAAGTCTATCCGCGCCAAACTAAAAAAAATACAACCTGAAATTGATCCCATAAAAACGAAAAGGGGTTTTGGATATTCAATAAAGGAAAATATATGAAATTAAATGTCCGTATTATTCTTGCAATTTCAGGCGCAATTCTTATAATATTTTATTTTTTCACCGACACAATTCTGAATAAAATTAGCCCGTCCTATCAAAGCGCGGTTGAAGAAAGCGTTAATGATACTGTTCATTTGCTTGCTTCATTTCTGGAAACGCAAATCGAAAAAGAAAAGATAAATACCCGGGCGTTAGAAAAAATTTTTAATAAAGCAATGAAAAGAAAGTTTCGTGCTAAAATTCATGATCTTATAAAGGAAAAAATCAGCTTATCCGTTTACGTTGTAAATAAAAAAGGAATAGTAATATACGATTCAAACAAAAGTTTATTTTTAGGAAAAGATTTTTCCCGTTATAATGATATATATTTATGCTTACAAGGAAAATACGGCGCAAGGTCTTCTTATATATTACCCGGAGATGAGAAAACAAAATCACTTATTATTGCGGCGCCAATTTACAGAAACAAAAAAATAATCGGAGCAGTAAGCGTTGCAAAAAGAAAAACTAATATCAGGATTTTCATACGATTCACCAAAATTAAACTCATTCTTGCAAGCATATTATCGTTATCTCTTTTGATACTCGTTATTATTTTTCTTTTATTCATTATTACGCGGCCGATTTCTAAACTTAAAAACTATGTTAAAGAGATTAAAAAAACCGGATCAGCAAAATTCCCAAAACTAGGAAATACTGAAATAAAAGATCTTGCTTTGACATTTGAAGATTTAAGAATTGAATTGGAAGGCAAAAAATATATCGAGCATTATATACAAAATTTAACTCATGAGCTAAAGAGCCCTTTATCTTCTATTATAGGCGCTACTGAAATTTTATGTGATGATATGGACAACAAAACCCGGGCTAAATTCAACAATAATATAAAATCCGAAGCGAGAAGGATTGAAAAAATTATAAACAAAATGCTTAATTTATCTAAAATTGAATCCGCAAGGGAACTAACAAAAATTGAAAAAATATATGTAGATAATTTAATAAATGAAATAATCAGCGGTTTTTTACCTCAAATTGAAAAAAGAAACTTAAAAGTTGAATACGATATTAATAATAATTACTACATTACCGGAGAAAAATTTTTAATACGGCAAGCTATAGCAAACCTTATCCAAAATGCCATAAACTTTTCTCCGGATAATTCCGTTATAAAAATTTTTGCCTTTAAGTCAACAGATTACATAAATATTCAAATAATCGATAATGGAAAGGGAATCCCGGAATATGCGATTAATAGAATTTTCGATAAATTCTATTCTATCCCATTAAATAAAAAAGAAAAAAAAGGTACGGGTTTAGGGTTACCATTTGTAAAGCAAGTGGCGATACTTCACCAAGGCAGCATTAATATAAAAAACAACGAGGGAACCGGAGTAACTGCTGAATTAATACTACCTGTAAATCAGGGGCAACCCTAATTTTTTCCGCATTTCACACAACCTTCACATTACTTTCATTTAAATCACTTAGAATCTATCTAATTATATTTTAGGATTAATAAATGAAAGTAAAATTTATACTACCGGCTTTAAAAGAAGCCAAAAGCCCTTTTTGGAGGCCAATAAAATATTCTCTTTTCCCTCCCCTGGGATTAGCTACTCTAGCAACGTGGCTTAATGATGAATGTCAGGCAACTATTGTGGATGAACACGTTCAGGAGTTAACTTTTGAGGATAAACCTGATTTAGTAGTTATTCAGGTTTACATAACCAACGCAAAACGCGCATACTGCATAGCTGATATATACAGGGCAAAAGGGAGTTATGTTATTCTCGGTGGTTTACACGTTACCACTTTACCTGAAGAGGCGGAAAAGCATGCCGATACGATATTTTTAGGGCCTGGAGAAGACACTTTTCCAAAATTTTTAAAAGACTTTAAAAATAAAAGCACATTGAAAAGGTATTACTCAACACAAAGAACACTTGGTAATTTAAAACTTCCCAGAAGGGATTTAATAAACCGGGATTTATACTTTGTACCTAACTCATTGGTTATTAGCAGGGGTTGTCCGCATAATTGCAGTTTCTGCTATAATAAATCATTCTACAAAGGCGGAAAATCTTTTTATACCCGCAGGATTGACAAAGCATTAGAAGAAATAGAATCTTTACCCGGAAAACATTTATACTTTCTTGATGATCATTTATTCGGTGACTCTAAATATATCAAAGAGTTATTTTTTAGTATGAGAGGCATGGATAGGGTTTTTCAAGGGGCTGCCACAGTTGAGTCAATATTGAAAGATGATACGATTAATCACGCTGTTCATGCAGGATTAAGAAGCCTTTTTGTGGGTTTTGAAACGTTATCTCCGGAAAATTTAAAAAGCGCAAATAAAAACCACAATCTAGGTAACGATTACAAAAAAGCCATAGAAAAACTGCATAGTTTAGGTGTAATGATTAACGGAAGTTTTGTTTTCGGCCTTGACAATGATGATAAAGACGTTTTTAAGCGGACAGTTGATTGGGCCATAAATAACGGAATTACCACAGCCACTTTTCATATATTAACACCGTATCCCGGGACTACACTTTTTGACCAATTACAAAGGCAAAACAGAATTTTAACAACGGATTGGGATTTATATGATACAAGGCACACTGTTTATCAACCGGTAAAATTATCAATACAAGAACTTGAACAAGGGTATAATTATGCATATAAAGAGTTTTATAAATGGAAATCTATTTTTAAAAACGCCAGAGCTCATAAAAGTTTAAAATCAACACTTAAAAAATTCGCATATACAGCAGCATGGAAAAAATTCGAACCGGTTTGGAATTTTCTTATAAAGACCAAATCGCTTAAGTATATAAGGCCTTTGCTTGAAAAAGTTTTACATACAAATAAAAAAACTAATAAAAAATCAATTGAAGGTAATTTAAAACCTTTAGCGGAGGATAACTATTATGAAAAGGTTGTTTGACATACTAATTTCTTTAATAGGAATCATTATATTTTCCCCGGTAATGATTCTTATTTGTATATGTATTTTTCTGGAAGATAGAAAAAATGTTTTTTTCAAACAAAAACGTTTAGGAAAAAATAAGAAATTTTTTAAAATATTAAAATTCCGTTCTATGCTTGACAATAAAGTAACTAAAACGGGTAAAATCCTAAGAAAAACCGGACTGGATGAAATAGCTCAATTTTTTAACGTTTTAAAAGGTGATATGAGCATGGTAGGCCCTAGGC
>CALGPD010000206.1 GCA_937960625.1 uncultured Spirochaetia bacterium
GTTCTAGCTGTTCCAGCTGCGGCGGGTGCGGCGGCTGTGGAGGCTGCGGTTAATGAGCTCACAATTAACGTTTCCCGGAGAGCCGTTTTTTTTACAGTGGCATATAACTGATGCGTGTAACTTACGCTGTAAGCACTGTTATTGTACGGATTATACACAGAAACCCGTAGATGACAAAACACTAAAACACGTTATTGATGAATATGAAAAACTTTTAAATTATTTTGGTAAAAAGGGGCGTATACAATTCGCTGGCGGCGAACCCCTTGCTGCCCCTGAGATTTATAACCTGATAGAACAGGCACGTGAAAAAGACATGGCCGTTAGAATCCTTTCAAACGGAACACTTGTAGACCAACGGGTTGCTGAAAAAATTAGAAACGCGGGTTGTTACATTGTTCAGGTTAGCATTGAAGGTAACCGTAGAATTAATGATAAAATCAGGGCAAAAAACAGTTTTAACATGGCTTTAAACGGAATTAAGGTTTTGCGGGAAAACGGCATAGAAGTTACTGTGGCAATGACTTTATCCAGAACCAATGTTTCGCAAATACCTTATGTTTTTAAGTTCGCGGATAAATACGCTAACAGAATTGGATTTCACCGTTTGGTGCCCATAGGAACGGGAACGGGAATGATAGATGAAATGCTTACACCGTCCGAGTTACTCGCTGCTTATAAAAAAATATATGAACTCAGGCAAAAATATCCTGACCTTATGGTGCCTTTACGAGATCCTGCGTGGCGCGCGTTTTTTGAGCGCAACCCTGATGAGTTGTCGGGCTGTTCCGCGGGGTACAACGGTTTGTGCATCGGCACGGGCGGAGACGTCTATCCGTGCAGAAGGCTGCCGGTTAAAATAGGCAACGTATTTGAAACGGATTTAATCAGCCTTTGGAACTCTCCCATAATGAATGATCTGCGCAACCGTGAAGCGAGAAAAGGCGTTTGCGGTACCTGCGGTTTTTCAAAATCATGCGGCGGATGCCCGGGAATAGCTTACGCGGTTACCGGAGATTACATGCAGTCCGACCCCCAGTGTTTTAAAACAATCAGGGAGAAAGATTTTAACAGGGCGGATAAGTGTTCCTGTTAAAACGGAAAATCCTGGATAGTTTTTCATTTCCCATTCGCGGTCTCGAATAAGCAATCCCCTGCATGTATTATAAACACTGTATCCTTAGCGTTAGGCTAGTGTGTCTGACAAAAATAAACGTGCCTTCTTATGAGACTGCTTCGTCGCATTTACTCCTCGCAGTGACGTTTGGTATTATAAACACTGTATTCTTAGTGTTAGGCTGGTGTGTCTGACAAAAATAAGCGTGCTTCTTATGAGACTGCTTCGTCGCATTAGCTCCCCGCAGTGACGTTTTGCTTATGCTATTTGTGGAAAAAATACCTTTGGCAAAATGTCCTGCAAGCGACAGCGAAGTAATC
>CALGPD010000207.1 GCA_937960625.1 uncultured Spirochaetia bacterium
TCATATAACAGGAAATCCACAGGGGTTTGCGCGGTTGATGAAGAGTATAACCTTTATCTGGTCGGACAATGGAGATACGGCGCCGGATATTACTCATGGGAAATACCTGAAGGAACGGGTGATACCGGGGAAAAGCCTTCGGAAACTATTAAAAGAGAACTAAAAGAAGAAACCGGCATTACAGCCAATAAATGGGATTATATTGGAAAAATCTATCCGAATAATGTAACAACGAGTGAGGAAGCACACATATTCTTAGCAATGGAATTACAAATGGGAGAAAGCCAGACTGAAGATTATGAAAAAATAACTGTCAGGAAAGTCAGTTTTGCGCATGCGATTGAAGAAATAAAAACTGGAAAAATTACCGATGCAATTTCCGTTGCAGGCATAATGATGACATACCTTCAATTAAAAAATAAAATAAAAATTTAATTCAACTTAAAAATAATTTTGAAAAGATATTTGTTAAAAATAAAAAAAAATCAGGTATCTGCTAGGTACAGATACCTGAACAAATCGATAATCGGTTTAAGTCTTAAATTGGAAGTGTTCAAGACCTTTGAGCGTTTTTACAGGGATATTGGCAACCTGTATCTATTCTTAATGCAAACATTGTGCCAAACTTATTAATAATGTAACATTTTTTAATTATCTACATCATAGACAGTTAAGATAATCAATTGAAATTCTGAAAGTTTTTCTGGCAAAAAATCTTTGAAATTTTCAATAATGCTATTGTATTTTACAACAATGCGAAAGTACACAACAAACGCTATAAAGAAAAATATAGAAATAAAGTATATCTATAATGGAAGTATAAATGGAGCGGATTAATAATCCCCTTCTTGTTTAAGCTTATAAAGTAAAGTGGTAAGATTTATGCCTAGCGCTTTTGCTGTATTTGATTTATGCCCGTCAAATAAATTTAATACATGTTTGATATATAATATTTCCTGTTCTTTTACCGGCACAATTTCTTCTTTTGAGGTTGGATACTTAAACCCTGAATTATTCTTTGCCAGTGATTTTTTCAATATAATATCTTTAGCTTTTATTTCTTTACCTTCACAAAAAATCATTGCAGTTTCAATTACATTCTTTAATTCTCTGGCATTCCCGGGCCATGTATGTTTTTTCAATTCATCTACTGCATCTTTTGATATATCCGTTATTTCTTTATTAAAAGTAACATTATATATCCGAATAAAATATCTGGCTATAAATTCTATGTCGTCTTTTCTTTCGCGTAAAGGAGGCATTTCTAAATTTAAAGTATTTAACCTATAATAAAAATCTTTTCTAAACTTATTTTCTGCAACCAATTCATCCAAATTCGCATTGGTCGCGGCTATTAGCCTTACATCCGTAGCTATCTCCTTAGTTCCTCCTACACGCCGGACTCTTTTATTGTCTAAAAAATATAAAAGCTTTGCTTGAATATTGCTTGGAATTGAATCTATCTCATCCAAAAATAATGTACCGCCGTTAGCAAGTTCGAATAACCCTACCTTACTGTTTTTTGCATCTGTATATGCCCCTTTTTCATACCCGAAAAGTTCAGGTTCAAGTAAATTTGGCTGAATATCCGCGCATGAAATATGAATAAATTTTGTCATATCTCCAAAATAGTTCCAGTGAATATACTTTGCTAAATTTCCTTTTCCTGTGCCGGTTTCACCGGTTATGAGCAATGAAGTAAAAGGATGATTAACTATTTTGTTAGCTTGATTTTTAACATCAATTATTTTTTCGTTCTTGCCAATGACAACGGGTTTATCCGGATAATATTCTGTATCCTGAAGCTGTTTAATTCTTTTCGTTAAAACAACTTTTTCCAATGCATTTTTTATTATAACTTCAAGCTCTTCAATTTCAAATGGCTTAACAATATAATGATATGCGCCTAATTGAATTGCTTTAATTGCAAGGGGTACGGAATTTGACGAAGTTATAACAACGACAATTATATCAGTAAAATTGTCTTTAATTTTTTTTAATAAATCTATGCCGGATTCATCGGGCAACTGCTCATCAAGCAATACAATATTAATATCATTTTGCTTAACCTTCTCCATTGCCGCATATGCAGTTAAAGCAACGAAAAAATTTCGGCTTTCATCTTTTAAAATATCGACAATATTGTTTGCAAAAGTTTTGTCATCATCTACAATCAAAATATTAAATTTCATATCGACCTACTATTTTCCTTGGGAATTGAAAAAGCAAAAGTGCTGCCCTCACCCAGTTTGCTTTGCACATTCATCTCGCCCTCCAATGCATCTAAAATTTTTTTACAAATAGTTAATCCCAAACCCATACCCTTTGCCTTGTATTCAGAACGGCTTGCTCTATAAAACGGGGCAAATATTTTATCAAGATTCTCTTTATCAATACCAATACCAGTATCTTTAACAGAAAACATAATTTGAGATTCTTCTTCATAAATATCAATTATTATTTTTCCGGCATTTGTATACTTTATTGCATTTGTAATTAAATTCATTAATACCTGACGTATCCGTTTAATATCTGAAAAAATTGTCTTAATTGATATATTTTTTACAACTAGAATCTCTTTATCGTTTATTTGTTCCTGTAATGATGTTATAATCTCCTCAACTATTTCTTCAATATCAAAAACGATTTTCTCAATCCGCAGCGTTCCTTTCTCGATTTGAGAAATATCAAGTACTTCATCAATAATATTAACAGCGCTGTTTACAGATTTATTTATAGACTCAAGCTTTTCATAATTATTGCCCTGTAAAACTCCCTGCCTTATTAAATAAGAAATATTTATCAATATATTTGACATAGGGGTTCTAAATTCATGAGAGATATATGCTAAAAATTCATCCTTTAACCGGTTTGCTTTTATCAACTCAATAGTACGTTCTGCTACCTTTATTTCTAAATCTGCTTTTGAATTTTCAAGTTTTTCTTTATAATTCCTTTGCTCGGTAATATCAATTCCGATTGCCCATGTACCCCAACCCGGTACTTTATATACTCCGGAAGTATTAAACCATGAAATTAGTCTTCTTGATTTATTCTTACACGTTACCCATAACTCCCAGTTCATGGTCGGGCCTTTTCTTAATTTCCAGAATTCAGAAATCTCTTTTCTATATTTTTCATCCGGATACAACATTTTTAATGCCTCAGGATTATTTATAATCTCCTTTTTACTATATCCGGTTATCTTCTCACATTCTTCATTCCAAAAAACAATATTATTTTCATCATCAAAAGCATCAATCATTACGGGTAATTTTTCGACCAACATACGGAAACGTATTTCGTTGTCCTTAATAGCTTCTTCCATTAC
>CALGPD010000208.1 GCA_937960625.1 uncultured Spirochaetia bacterium
CTGCCAAATCGAACTAAATAAATCGTTAACCCGTTGTTTGATATAATCCGCCTGATCACCTGTTATAACGTATTTTAAACCCAAAGGAGTTAATATTTGCTTTTGCAATACTTTAAGTTCTCGTTGAACTCTCTGGGATAATTTCAAAATATTCTCATTAGGTTTTTTTCGGATTTCAAGAGAAACACATGGAATACTATTAAACCTGCTTATTGTTTCAATTTCTTTTATACCATCCTTAACATCAGCCACCTGATTCAAACGAACAGGTTTAAGCGTGCCTGTTGAATCATTACTGTTCTTCCTGAACGCGATTATACTCTTTTTCAACTGATTTACTGTTTTAAAACGGCCTATGATCCGCAAAGGATATTCGTTGCCCTTGCTTTTAAAATTACCACCGGGAAAGTTTAAATTTGAATTTTGAAGATAATTTATAATAGCATTAACAGATAAATTATATGCATGCATTTTAACAGGGTTTAAGTTTATCTTAATTTCCTGTTCATGCCCACCGAAAATTGAAACACTGCCTACACCGTTCACACCTTCTAATGGTGATTGTAAATCTTCTGCAACTTCCCTTAACCGCCTATAATCTTTTATTTTACCATAGATAGCTACTGTCATTATTGGAATTGCGTCAAAATCAACAGTACTTATTATAGGAGTTTCAATATCCTTTGGCATATCAGGTTGTGCATCATTTACAGCATTACGCACATCGGTTTTTGCTATATCCAAATCAGTTCCATCGTAAAACTCAACAACCACAGTAGCAGCAGAATTAACAGCCCATGATTGTATCTTTTTTACGTTATCTATTTTCCTGATTTTTTCTTCAAGTTTTCTTATAACTTCATTCTCCAGTTCGTTTGGAGCCGCGCCTATATAGGGCACACTTACTATAACAACAGGTATATCAATTTCAGGGAATAACTCAATTGTAATAAACTTTGTTCCCATAATACCTATTATTACAATAAAAATTGTAAACAGAACAACAACAAGGGGTTTTTCTACGGATTTTTTTGATAATTTCATTTATAAGGCTACCTTTTTAAAACATTTTTCTAGATTAATTACTTCTTTGTTTTTTTCAACTTTTTATTTGCAGAAGATTTTTTCTTACTTTCTTTGTTTTTTAACATTTCGGTGTTTGACACCAACACTTTACTTCCGGAAAATACGTTATATTGGCCCTTAACCAGAATGAGTTGCCCTGTTTTTAAGCCGGATTTAACTTCTATTAAACCTGAATAATTATTCCCCACAGTAATCTTTTGGCGGACAACCGTATTATCACTTTTATTGTACTTATAAACATAATTCAGGTTATCTTCAAATATAACACTTTGCTGAGGCACCATGTATTTATTCTTTTTAACTTCAGTAATAATTTCGACTTCAGCAAACATTCCGCTTTTTAGTTTCCCAGCACGGTTATCAATAATAACTTCAACCTCAACAGTCCTATTTACCGGGTCAATTGTAGGCGAAATTTTATTAACAATCCCGCGGAACTCCTTACCTTCATATGTTGCAACCTTTATAATTACAACATTACCGATTTTCACCTTGCTTACATCTATCATACCAACATATACTTTGACTTTAAGTTGATGGGTCTGTACAACTCTCGCAATACTCGTTTGATTGGCGATAATCTGGTCACCAATATCATTTTGGATATCAGTGATTATTCCGTTTATAGGGCTTCTAACAACGTGATCCAGCATATCAGCACCGCGTTGAGTTTGGTCAATAGTGAACAATGCCTGTCCTCTGCCAACTCTTTGGCCCTGAACAACGAATTTTCTTCGTAATATACCGGTTACAAACGAAAATATTTTTACTTCTTGTATACCGCGTATTTCGCCTGTTAGAAAAATTCTCTCTTTTATATCATTATTTTTTACTCTAGCAACCTCTACCGGTATAGCTTTGGTTTCAAATTTTTTAGTTTTTTTAACAGGCTTACGGGTCAAACGGAATACAATTATTCCGCCAAACAGCAATCCAATAATTGAATAAGTTATTATCTTTTTAATTTTTTTCTTCATTAATATAAACCTTTTGAAAAATGATTTAGTCTGTTTTTCCGATTAAATGCAAAACTTGAGTTTTAATCAGGATATAGTTATAAAGATAAGTATTTAACTGTAAAGCAACGTTTAAATACTGGTTCTCAATATTCCTCATTGTTAAATAATCCATATTACCGCTTCTATATCTGATGTTTGCAAGAGCAAGGTTTCTCCTCGCAACTTTAATCAATCTCTTATACATTTCAATCTGTTTCTTTAATACTTTCAAATTATTATAATGATTAACAATCTGCAAACGTATTTGATCTTTTATTTGTTTTACCAAATTTGCCGTTTTCTTTATTTCATAATCATATTGAGATATTTGAGCCTTAGTAGCATTTATAGATTTCGGATAAAGCATTTCAGATATTGGAAATAATATTTGAATCCCAAAACTAATCTGCCAATTAATTTTAGAACCGGCTCTTGAAGTACCACCGGGAACATTAGTCCCCATAATATTATAATAAGTAATTTGAGTATCACTTATATGAGTTACAGATGAATTGGCAAAAAAGTTTATGCTCGGTAATCTGTTACTCGCTGCTATTACTCTATTATGCTTTGCAATGGAATAACCCATTTCCGTAATTGCTATATCATCATTGCTCTTATACGCTAAATCTATTGCTGTTTCTTTTGGTATTTTTAAAAATTCAGTCTCCAAACTCCCTTTAATAACAGTGCCTTTTTCATTTACAACCGGCCCAATTAAATCTTCAAGGTCATTTTTTACTTTCTTTAAATTGGTTTCAGCAGTAAGCATAGAACTTCTTGCCTGCTCCAAAGAAACCTGAATCTGCAGCACCTCAATTTCAGGTTTTAATCCGCGCAGGAAATTACGCCTTGATATAGCATAGTTTGATAAATTAAGCCTATAACTGTCCCTTGCTACTCTGTATTGTTCTTTCGCAATCATATAACCGTAAAATGTATTTTTAACCTTCAATTTTAATGCTTTTTTTACTTTTTCAAGTGTTAACTTTTTTATTCTAAGTTCATCCTTGGCCATGTAAATACTGTGCGTCAGTTTGCCTCCTGTGTATAAAGGAAGAGTTAAGCTAAGCTCACCTGAACCTATAATCGTAAAATAGTCATCATTAAGCCATGTATCGACACCGGATAAACCCGCACTATTATACATTCCCGTACCGGTTACTGTAAAATTAAGTGACGGCCATCTCCCTGCTTCTGCCTGTAAAATCTTCATTAAAGAGATTTCCACATCAAGCGAGGCGTTTTTATAATCTATATCTCTTTTCATAGCCATTTTAAGAGCTTTTTCCAATGTGATTTCTCTTTTAACGTAATTTTTTTTCTGTCCGGTTCTTGTTTCATTTTTTTTATTAACAAGTTTTTTTGCTTTCTGTTTCTGCCCGGGCCTGGTGTTCCCAACTGCACTCGTCATTAATATCATTGCTGTTACAATTATCAGTATTCTCTTCATTAACTGCTCCTTCTCAACCCTTTAGTTAGTATTTCAATAAAAACTTCATTACATTTGACTAGCTTTTCCTTAGTATAGTTAAATAATAATATCTTCTTCGGAATAGCACCCGCAAAATCCCTTAAAATTTCTACTAAAATGTTTACATCTAATTTTTCCGTTATTTCACCTCGTTCAATACCCTTTTGCACTATTTTGGTTAATATTTCAATTTCTGATTCAGAAAATTTAAAAAACTTATCTTTCCATTGCTTATTGCCAATCATTTTTGACACATAATGAAAAATAATTTGAATAGTATCCCGTTTATCTAAATGATGCTCAAGTACTGAATCTAAAAGAAATTTTAATGTATCTTTAAAAGTATTATGTTCGATTGTACTTTCAAAAGTTTCCATAAAATCAATAAATGTATCTCTTGATACTTCAAGAAACAATGATTCTTTAGACCCAAAATGCCGATAAACGGTTCCCTTTCCTACTCCTGCATTTTCTGCAATGTTATCAACACTGGCATTGTGAAAACCTTTCTCAGCAAATTCTTTTTTTGCGTACTCAAGTATTTTTTTTGATTTCTCAGGAAGACTATCGTTTATTTTCATTATATTTTTCCTTCACAAAACGGAACGGACTAGTCCGTCCGAACCTATATAGTCTAATTGATTTTATTTTCTTTGTCAAATTTTAATCTATTTTTTATATAAATTTTTACTGAAATATCCCGATAATTAAAAAATTGTTACACTTAATTATTTAGAAATTCGTTTTATTATTCTCGTTAATCTATTATAATTAAAGTAATTGAAACTTTTAAAGAAAATAAATAGTATCCTAACTCCGGAGGAAAAAATTGGATTTTTCATCATTAAAAAATATGGATAATAAAAAAAAGTTAATCATTGGCGGAGGTGTTCTTTTAGTTCTAATACTGTTATTTACTTTAACTCCGCTTAAAAGTATTTTCTTTGAAAGCACTAATGTTGATACATTAATCAAACAAGCGGAAAAATATTATAAACTCGGTGAATATAACCGGGCTCTTGATAAATTAGACAGAGCTGAACAAAATAAACCTACCAAAAAGCAGCAGAAACAAATTGATGAACTTAGAAAAAGAATTATAGAAGCTAAAAGCGGGCTAACAGACGAAGACCCGGTTAAAAGATTAATAAGAAAAGCAAAACAATCCGCGGATGATGATGATTATGAAACTGCTATTATAAATTTAAACAAAGCAAGAAAAATTAACGAAAGTAAAGAAAAACCAAATAAAAAAGACAGGGAAGAAATAAACCGTTTACTGAAAGAATACAAAAGAAAAATGAAAATTCAGGCTCAAAATGATAATCCTGATGAATTATTAAAACGGGCAAAACTCGCTGTAAGAGAAGGCGATTTTGAAAAAGCGCGTAAACTTGTAAGAAGAGCGCGAAGGGCTTATGACACTCAAAATAAAAAAAGCAAAAGACTTAACAGACGGATAAAAGATTCAAACAGAATTTATAAAGCAAGGCATAAAAGGCAGGCAAAAACAGACAAACCAAGAGAACTCATTAATCAGGCAAAACGTTCTGCTGCAACTGGAAATTACGGTACCGCGTTTAAATACTTAAGAAGAGCAAGACGCGCAAACAATGCCAGAAGGAATCCGAGCAAAAAAATTGAACGTGAAATCAGGCGGCTTGAAAAGCTTTACAATAAGCGTGAAAGAGAACAAATCAACAAAGATGACCCTTATGAATTAGTAAAACGCGCTAAACAATACGCGGCAAATGAAGATTATGAAACGGCAATAGCTTATCTAAAAAGAGCCAGACGGGCAAATAATGCTAAAAGCAACCCTGATAAAAATTTAGCCGCGGAAATTGAAAAATTAATTAAAGAATATACTAATAAAATGCGCAAGCAGGCTAAAAATGATAATCCGGAAAAACTCGTTAAAGAGGCTCAAGAAAAAGCAGGCAACGGGGAATATACCCAAGCTATTAAACTTTTAAGAAGAGCAAGGCGCGCAAATCTGGCTAGAAAAAGGCCGAAACGCAGATTAACGAGAAAAATCAACAAACTGGAAAAAGAATATAAAAAACGGCTTGCCGAACAGGGATTAAAAGATAACCCTGACGTTTTTGTAAAAGAAGCTAAGAAATCAGCAAAAAAAGGTGATTACGACAACGCGTTAAAACTATTAAAAAGAGCCAGAAGAGCAAACAATATGCGCGAGCATCCGGATAAAAAGCTGGATAAAGAAATCACTGAACTTGAAAAAGAATATCTCAAAAAACGGGATGAACAGACTAAAAAAGATAACCCTTATGAACTTGTTAAAAGAGCCAAAGAATCCGCTGCAAAAAAAGACTATGAGAAAGCCATTAATTTATTAGGCAGGGCAAAAAGGGCAAATCAAGCAAAAGAAAAGCCTGATGAAAAACTCGCAAAAGAAATTGACAGACTCACGAAGTTATATAAAAGATTATTATTAAGACAGGCACGCAGGGATAACCCTGAAAAACTTGTAAAACGCGCCAGAAAATTAGTTGATCAAGAAGATTATGATAATGCCTTAAAATTATTACGGAGAGCCAGACGGGCTAACAACGCAAGAAGAAGGCCGTCAAAAAGAACAGCGGAAAACATTGAAAACCTTGAAAAAGAAATACGCAGAAAGCGTTCCGGTGGCGGTGAAAAAACCACAAACAACGGCTCAGGCAGGGATGACGGCAATAAAATTGACAACAGGCGTGGAGGCACACAGCTTTCTAAAGAAGAACTTAAGAAAATGCTTGAAAAAGAAAGGAAACGTTTAGCCGAGCTAAAGAAAAACAGAAAAGAAAGCGGACAATCTAAAACAGAGCGTGAGAGAAAAGCTAGAAAATTAATCAATGAAGGTAACAACGCATTAAAACGCGGGGATAATGACGGGGCAATTAAAAAGTTTAAAAAAGCTCTGGAACAGGACCCGGAAAGCGCGAAAGCAAACTCAGGCCTTGGATGGGCTTATTATAAAAAAGGAAATAACCAAAAAGCTTTTAAATACAGCACAAGGGCAATCTCAGAAGACCCGAATAACTCCAGAGGCAATTTAACACGCGGCGAAGTATTCTACAAAAATAAACAAGACGGTGAAGCAGAAGCTGCGTTTAAAAAAGCTTTAATCCGTGACAGAAACAACGCGCTTGCATTATACAGGTTAGGCGTAATCAAATTAATACAACGTAAAAACCGCACAGCAAGAGGATATTTCATACGCGCTGCAAAAAGCCGGGGATTTAGAGAACTTGATAATAACAGCAAGTATAAATGTTATTACAATTTAGGTAAAGCAAACGAACGTATTAGAAACTATAACGGAGCAATAACAGCATACAACAGGTCAGTACAATATGACCCTTCTAACGAAAAACCATATATATCCATGGGGCAGATTTATTACCTTAAACAAGTTTACCCAAGCGCGATTAAAAATTTCAAAAAGTCTCTTGAATATAAAAACACTTATTACGCGCATTTCTGGCTAGGAAAATGTTACGATGCAATGAGAAACTACAGAAGCGCGTTAACGCATTACAAAAAAGCGCTTGAAAAACGGCCTGAAAACTATGAAGCGAGGTACAACCTGGGAAGAGCGTATTCTAAACTTGGACAATACGATAATGCTATTACTCATTATAAACAAGCCGGAGACAGGCACGGATATAACTCCAAATTACTGGTTCAGCTCGGCAACGCGTATCTTGGTAAAAAAAATTATCCAATGGCAACGGAAACGTATAAAAGCGCGATTTCAAAAAATTCACGTGAAGCCGAAGCGTATAAAGGCATTTCAAACAGCCTTATCGCGCAAAACAAAATAACTAACGCCATTGTTTATCTAAAAGAAGGCGCAAACCTTACAAAAGACAGCTCTGTTTACGCTAAACTCGGAGAACTATATTTTAAAATCAGGGATTATGACCAGGCAATTACAGCGTTTAGGAACGCGCTTGACCGTTCACCGAATAACACGTTGTATAGAAGACTCATGGCAGATGTTTATTTCGCGAAAAAAGATTTTAAAAGCGCGGCAGAGGAATATGAAAAAGTTATTTCCATTGACAGAACGGTATGGGTAGCGTATCACAGACTTGGCGACGCTTATATTGAACAAAAAATGCTTGAGGCTGCTAAAACGGTTTACAAAAAACTGATTAACCGCAACCCTAATTACAGTAAAATAAATATCATCAGGCGGAAACTTAGTTCTTTACAGGGCGGAAGTTAAGATTAATATCAAGAGAAAAATTTAACGAAGGGTCAGCAAAGAACCGCAGAGGATTGAAATATTTAAAAATGAAGCTGATTTTTATTTTAATAAATTTGCTTTAATAGCAAAATTTAATAATTCCCGTAATTTTCTTTATGGAATAACGCATAATAACGCAAAATGAATAATGCTTAAAGCAAGGATTCTCTTTTTAAATAAAAGCAATGCTTTTTTTTTGCCCACTGATAAACCCTTATTTATCACTAACCCTCAGAAACGTAAATTGTAAATTTAAAGCAGGATTTTAAGCTTATAAAAAACGCGCTTTTTTTAAACCCGGAATGCGCAAATAAACGATGAGGAATCACGATAAAAACAAAACTTGAATAGTTAATAATGCAATTGGAATTTATACTCCGCCTCCCGCTTAAATATCTCTGCGAAATTCTGCGTTCTCTTTTCTAACTCTGTGTTAATTTCTTCTCTTCCATTTATAAAAAAAAGACGCTTTAAATACAGTAAAATATAAAAATTTTAGTTAATGGCTTGCGTAAAATCCCGGCAAGCTATATATTATTTATTAATATAAATAATCAGTTTTACAGGTTACGCGGAGTGTTAAAATTAACAAAAATACATATTCTTTTCCTCGTTATATTATTCCTTTTCTCAACCGGGACAACGTGTATTTCGCCCGAACTTTCAAGCGCGGGCAAAATCGTTTTTACAAGCCAAAAGGTATTAAATTACGATATTTATGTTATGAATGCTGACGGCAGCAGTATTAAAAGATTAACCTCACACACATCAGAAGATGCACAACCTTCCTTTTCTCCGGACGGAAATAAAATCGTTTTCTATAGTGATAGAACCGGACAAAATGAAATTTATATTATGAATTCAGACGCGAGCAATGTTAAAAGATTAACTTATTTGGAAAGCAACAGTGTTCATCCGTGTTTTGCGGGAAAACCGCGGTAAAGCCCCGCTGTACAAAGTTAATCAACGCGTTGTAATACCACTTTACGAATATTACAATAAGGCCCTTTTTCACTCATTGCTTTTAACACGGCTTTGTACATGCCGGGTTTTAGAAAAACGGTTTTGTTAATATCAAAAGTACGGTAATAAAAATAGTGCCGTGTTGACGGCGTGTTAAACGTAAACCTAGCCTTGCCTATATTAAGCCGAATAACCCTGCCCGCGTTTTTATCCGAGCAGGACAATGTAATTTTTATCCTGTAACGCGCGCGTGTGTTAACGCGGAATTTCCATAAAGGGTACTCTGATTTGCTGTACCAATAGCCTAAAGCAAACGTTTCGCCCCAAACGTGATGCCTGAGCCGGGGGTATTTTTTGCGCGAAATTATATTAGCGTTTTCCGCGGAAAGTATTATGCGGCGGTTGTTTTCGCCGGCAATATATCGAGCAATTACTTTTTTATTTTGTTCAGACTTTTTATAATAGCCCAATCGCGAGTTTACCCTCGCGAGCATGTTTCTAAACCCATTACTTTTGTATAATTTCAACGCGTTAATTAAAACTGCTTTGGACGCTCGGTATTTTTTTAACCGGTTTAATAAGGCAGCGTATCTGAAAACGTTTTCTTTTGACGGAAACAGTTTCATAATTTTTTTGTAATATTCACTCTGCTTTCGTTTTTGCTTAAACCTCGCGTAAATAGAAATAATCCTGGTGTATGAATGATAGTTATAAGGATTATATTTTAACGAGCTGATATATAAAGTCAGTGCTTTTGCGTATTGTTTGATTTTATAATATTCGTTGGCTTTCTGCCTGATTTCGTAAGATTTATACGCTTTTTCCATTGGAACGGAACAGCTTAGTTTTCTAAACTTAGCAACGATTTTATTATTCAATTTGGCTTCCCTGAACAGTAAAAAATTCATGTTCCTGTATCCGGGTTTTAATCCAAGAGGGTTACGTGATTTATTATACAAAAACGCGGGTATTGTTTTTTTAGAATGATAAAGATATAAACTCCATTCCGTTGTGCCTTTCCAATCCGGATAGTTTCTCCTTGCTATGGGCAGATATTTTTGTGTCCACCCGTGGATAGGGGGCATTTTAACGAGATTTTCCATGGTATGCCAGAACTCGTGTAAAAATATACCAGCACACCGCCAACCCCGCCATTCAAACGGCATTGTATTTACACCTCGGATTGGCCCGTATAACGAATACGGCGCGTATGTCATACCGCCCGCCCCGCCCGTTGCAACGGAAACAAACTTACCCGCTTTCCAGAAATAAACAAACGTGTCATATTTGTTTCTAAATGAGAAAAGCTTTTCATAAAAATTATTAGTTATGGAATTTGTATCAGGGCAGTACCGGCTTACACCGAAAGGGGTATGCAGTACTTTAACTCTTGTGAATGCTCCGTTATGAATATACCTGCTGATATTTAGCGTTAATTTCCCGTATGTTAATGTTTCAACGTATATTTTAAGTAATTTGTTTGTAAGGTTCACTTGTTTTATCTTTGATTCATCAATACTGCCTTTATATGCCGCTAATTTCCCCTGCGCGTTTCTTGCTTTTGCGTTGGTATGCAGAACGAATATTTGCAAAATTTTATGAACATAATGAGGCTTTACGTTTTTGTACTTTCCGTGGTTATAGCATAAAAACATTAATCTGTTAAATAAATCTCTGGTCTTTGGATCAATTCTATACGCAAAACGGATATACTGCTTTGCCTTTGAATATTCATAGTTAACTAAATAGTGAATTCCCATATAATAAGCAGAATTACCCAGATAAAATTTATTGTATTTGGACGGCTCGAGTTTATACGCTTTGGATAAATATTTATACGCGGTTTTCATTTTGTTTAATTTATAATAATTATATCCAATTCTCTTTAGAATTCCGGGAACGCGTTTAGGCTTTACGTTGTTTAAAGCGAGTTTATAAAACTTTATTGACTTATAATAATAACGCTCATTTAGTTTATCTGCCCCTTTAGTTATATTGGCAAGATGATAATATAAATTACCCTTTTTTTCGCTGTTTATTCCCTTTTTAAAATATTCGAAAGCATACTTTTTAAAATTATCATAATCTTTTGAATACCTGTAGATTTCCGCCAAAGAAGCCAACGCGTTATCTTTTAAAGCGGGTTTATAATCGCCGGCTATGATTTGTTTTAGATAAAAAAAAGATTTACTCCAATATTTAACTTTGCCGGCCCTGGCATAATAACTCGCGTTCGCGTAAACAAAATAGGGAATCTTGTTCCCTTTTGCTTTCATAACATCTATAACGTAATCAGTGAGTTCAACTGCTGATTTATATCTTTTTAGATTCCCTGAAGTAAAAATCAATTGAACAACAGCCCAATGATAAAACGGCATTAAAAGCACGGCTTTTTGTAAATACCTGTATGCACGGCCATAGCGTTTTAACTTTCTTAATATAATTCCTGTATAATAGGCAGCCATACCGAAATTCCGGTCGATTTTCAATGCTTTAATAAATAGGTTTAGAGCCTGATTATATGTTTTTTTTCTATATAAACCGTAGGCTTTTTTATAACCGGGATAAGCTAATTTTCTTAGAAAATATTTTCGTCTTAGATCAGATATATAAGCGTTTAGCGATGATCTTCTAACCGAAGCGGGAATTAAAATAACTTTACGAATATTCATTACCGCGGATTTTGTTTTTTTCTCCGGTTTAATTATAAATGTGTTCTGGCCTCTATTTAATTTATAAGTACTTCCTATTTTAATAAATGAGTAATGTGCCCATGATTTTGTATAAGGCACTTTAAAACCCAATTCCGTATTATTGATTTGTATTTTAACATGCGAACCCGAAGTATATTCCGGGCAGCTTATTTCTATTAGAATTTCAAACCGTGTTTGTTTTTTTGAATATATACTCCATTTGACTATATCTTTACTTTGAACCCAATGCCCTATTGACCATATACCTTGCTGAAAATATTTATGTATTTTTATTTTATTATTGTTTTGAAAAACAGCGTGTTTTGCATCTAATACAAATACACCGTATTTATTTTTGATTTGTACAATTTTTCCGTTTAATAATTTTGCTTTGGAATAGATAGAATATGAAATAAAAACAAAAAAGATGAACAAATACTTTCTCATCATAAACCTTCTTTAAAATCTTTTACTGCATAAATAGTAAACACAATTCTACTTTATTTTAACTATATTTTGATAATAATTGTATAAAATTTCTGGTCTTAAAAGGCTTGGCAAGATAATCATCAAAACCGAGGTTTAAGAATTTAACTTTATCGCTTTTCATGGCATAGGCAGTAAAAGCAATAACCGGGATTTGATAATTAATATTTTTAATTTTTTGCAGCATTTCAACCCCGTTAATCTCAGGCATATTTATATCGAGTAAAACTATATCACAAAATTTAGAACCGTAGTCTATTAAATCGCTAAGAAAATCCTCCGCCTTATTATACGTTTTTATATTATGGTTGGTTTGTGATTTTATAAATTTTTCAATGTATTTTAGAGTGGTCATATCATCATCCAAAACGCATATTTCTTTTGATTTTTGATAATTTAATTCAAATTTTGCATCGATAAAAGCCTGAGTTGTTTCTTCGTTATTACCAAAAATATTAGGAATAGTAAAATAAAACGTACTGCCTTTTCCCGGAGCACTTTTCACCCAAATTTCACCCGACATCATTTCGACAATCCGCTTACATATAGCCAATCCTAAGCCGGTTCCGCTATATTTTTTTGTATACCCGGTTTCCCCCATTACAAAACTGTCAAATATTTTTTCAAGCAATTCTTCTTCTATACCAATTCCGGTATCTTCAACGGAAAATGTTAATACATGGCCCTGCAGTTTTATTCTTACAACTATTCCACCCTGATTTGTAAATTTCATTGCATTACCAATCAAGTTTAATAAAACCTGAGTTAACCTTGAAGCATCAGTATATATTTTTTCAATATTTGAATACTCAAACTCTAAGCTTATGGATTTTTCTTTTAACTTAAGCGAATATATATGCCTTATTTCTTCCAAAAGTTCCGGCAGGTTACACCATTTTTTCGTTATAGTCATCTTTCCGGCTTCAATTGTTGATATTTCAAGTATATCCGTAAGAATTGTAAGAAGTTTTTGTCCGGATTTTTGCACCATGCGTAAATTTTCAAGCTGATCTTGATTAAGGTTTTCATCATCAAGCATTAATTCATTAAAACCGATTATCCCCACAAGAGGTGTACGGAGTTCATGGGACATATTTGCTAAAAACTCGGATTTATATTTACTAGCCTGCTCGGCTTTATAAACAGCTTTTTCCAGCTCTGCATTAACCTGTTTCATATCAGTAATATCCAGATCCGTTCCTATTATTTTTTCGATTTTACCTTTTTCATTAATTTCAATTTCTCCTTCTGTTGTGATAAATCGCTCAACACCATGAATAGGGACTGTTGTATATTCCCATTCAGATGAATAAGGAGGATCGATAAAAAAAGGTTCA
>CALGPD010000209.1 GCA_937960625.1 uncultured Spirochaetia bacterium
AATCTGACCTTATGCTTTTTATTTTTTATATTATAAAGTTAAAGTAATTCTTTTTATACGGTTTTATTTTATTCAATCCTTTTATCATCGCTTTTACTTTATTGGGCCCACCAAGACTCGAACTTGGGACACGCTGGTTATGAGCCAGCTGCTCTAACCGACTGAGCTATGGGCCCTTAAATTTTATGTGTATGAAAAAATATAGTTTTCTTATATTGAAATCAAGTTTATTATAATAATATTTTAAATTTATTTAAAAAATAATAATTTTAAAAAACAACATTCAATCAATAATGTTTTCACACACATTAATTAGAAAACACCTTATTAAAATTATCCGCTCAAAATTATTCATTTACCTGAAGCGAAAGTAAATCCCTTTGAGATAAATATCCTACAAAATGTTTTTTTTCATCTTCTATATGTATTGCAGGTAAAAAGGCATTGTTTGTTTTCTTAAACGTTGATATCACTTCTTCAATCTGTAGGTCAATATCAACGTATAAATCCGGCACCATTAAATCTACTGCTGTTACAATATCTGTTAAAAAAGGGTCAAAAGCAATATCCTGTATATCAAAATAAGAAATTGTGCCCACAAAGTAACCTTCGTCATCTACCACGGGAAAAACATCAAAATGAGAATGCTCAATGAATTTTAATACTTTTTTAAAATTGGTTGAATCATTTAATGCGCTTGTATCCTTAATAAGACAATTTTGTATATTCTTTTGTTTTCTTTTTATTATTCCAAGAGAAATAAGCATTTCCCTAACAACGTATCTGATTGACGAACGTGATTTAACACTACGGGATTTCATTACATTAGCAATTGTAGATTCTCCTGACCGCATTACAGCTATTTTTACTAATACCGGGCCGGCTAATTCAAAAATTGCCACAGAAGCAAGTACAACGTTTATTAAATTTGATTTAAACGTAGTTCCTGTTAAAACTATTATAAATCCTGTTATGCCAATCGCAATTGCCGAATGAGAAAACATTGATATTGATAATAAATTAGTGAACTGTTTTCCCAGCTTTCTTCTATTACACCCTAATCTTATTCCAAAATACTTTCCAAAAGTACGCAACGCAATGTATAAAATACCTAATATTCCCGCGGTTTTTATTTCTGAGATATGAAGCGCGGCTCCGGATAATATAAAAAACAATACATAAAACGGTAATTCTACTTTTTTAACTATACCTTTCATTTCAGATTGGCCGATTGCAGCATTTGCATATGTAATGCCAATACTTAAAAAAACGATCATATCAACAAGGTTTAACACCTTGGTTAAACCTATTGCAATTATAACGGCAGTAAAACCTAACATTACCTTATTTGTATCTTTATGTTCTTTTACTTCCCACAATGCCATAATTAAACCGATACAAACACCTATAATAACAGAGCCAAAAACTTCCCATAGACTTATTAATACGTTATGCCCTAAACCTCCCGGAGGAGATCCAAAGTCAACGAAAAATATGAACGGAAAGAAAAGGATAAACATTACCAATGCAAACAGATTATTTATTAAAATCATTCCTTTTATATAAGTTGTTAATTTACCGTCCGAAGATTGGTCTATAAGAACAATTAAGGTTGATGCCGGAGCTGTTGCTGTTGCTATTATTCCGGCAAAGATTGATACACTGAAGTTTTTTGTATATAAATATAATCCCCCTGCAACGAGTATTAGCGTTGCTAATATTTCAAATAACGAAACCAGAATAACTTTTTTTTCAATTTTTTTAATTTTTTGAAGGGTAAATTCCTGTCCCACTGTAAAAAGCAGTATTCCAAGAGCTACTTCTTTTAAAATGTATAAATTACCGACCATTTTATCTGAAATATAGTTCAATAAAGACGGGCCGAAAATAATTCCAACTGCAATGTAAATAGTGACTTTTGGAAGAAATTTAAATCGTGACGCAATATTGGCAATTATTAAACACGATAGAAAAGACAATCCTATTGACAACGCCGGGGTCACATTTTACTCCTGATTTATATTTGTTTTTTATACTAATATTAAGTTTATTGCAGAATAATTTAGTCTTTAATGTTTATTTTATTAAAAATTTCAACAATCTCCTGAGGAGTTTTTGCCTGCAAAATTTCATTTCTGATTTTTTCTTCATTTAATAATCTGGCAATTGAAGCCATTGTTTTAACGTGTTGAGAAATTTTCGTTTTCGGCATTACTAATGCTACAATAATTTGTGCATTAGTTCCATCTGTTGAGCCAAAATCAATCCCTTTTTTACAAATGCCGGCAAAGATATGCGGTGTTTCTATCTTTTCACTTGAACAATGCGGCAATGCAATACCACATTGCATACCTGTACTCATAAGCCTTTCTCTTGAAATCATATCTTTTATAATATCTCTTGTAAGTTTGTGATTGAATTCACAAGCATTTGACATTTTCTCAATTATATTTTTAATAATTGAATATTTGTCATCCCCTTCGATGTCCATATCTACGCATTCAGGATTTAATACTAGCGGCATATCCATATTAATCTCCCATTTTTTAATACATAATATCCTTAAAACTTATTTTTTACAACCACTATTCTCATTTACAGATATATTTTAACAATTATTATTTTTTATTAATCCAGCACGGCATAACGTATTTTTTTCCAATCTGATTATAGATATTTTGTTTTTGAGAATCAGTAAACTCATAGTTACTAAAATTAATGTTAAAATTTTCAGAAAAACCATGTATTAGTTTTTGCGAAAAACTTTTATAATTTTCATTTTTTTCCGTTATTTGATTAATGCCCGCCATTTTATTTTTTAGATTTTCCGGGATATATGACTTATCTATAAAACAATCAGCTAGCATATTAAAATCAATATCAAAAGGTATGGAACAATGCTGCAGGATTTTATCTCCCATTTTTTTCTGGGCAAACCCGGCCACTTTTTTATTTCCAAATGTAATTTCATATTTTGATTTACCCGCAAAACAAACCGCAGCTGCACTTGTATTTTCTTCACCCGTGCTTGATACTTTAATACCGCATAATGAAAAAGCGCGCCGCAAAGCCTGAGCTGATTTTTTATAAGCTTGTATAACGCTATTATTAAATAATGAAATCGGTACAACTAAACTATACGTTATTTCATTAGCATGCAATACAGCTTTACCCCCGGTTATACGCCGGGTAAAATCGATATTATTCTTTTTTAGATATTCAATGTTGAGAGTCTCCGCGGTATTCATAAAATAACCTATGGTTAGGCAAAAGGGCTTGAACGCATAAATTCTTAAAACGGGTTTTTCAAAATTCAACATTTCTTCATCAGCAGCCATGTTATAAAAGCCGTTTTGCTCACCGCTGTCAATTAAAAACCATTGGTCATTCAAAAATTTCCCCTGCTCTATATGATGACCGGACAAAAGGCCCTGCTTTTACAAATTCGAATCCCATATTTAAAGCAAGTTTTTCAATTTTTTTAAACTCTTTTGGTTTGTAATATTTTAATACCGGAAAATGGTCTTTGCTTGGAGCTAAATACTGGCCCACTGTTATTATATTAACACCTACACTTTTAAGGTCCGAAAGAGTATTTTTAATATCTTTTTTCGTTTCTCCAAATCCGACCATAAAACCGGACTTACACTTATCAATATTTTTTGAAATTTCGCTTAAAATGTTTAAACTAACTGAATAATCAGCCCCAGGCCTTAAAAATTGAAAATTTCTCCGGCCGCAAATTTCAATATTATGCCCTATAACAACAGCCCCGGAACTGCAAATTTTTTCTACACAATGCATATCACCGCAAAAATCCGGAATTAATAATTCTACTTTTACATTAGGGTTTTGATTTAATATTTCCTTTGCTGTTTTATAGAAATGTTCAGCGCATCCGTCGTCAATATCATCTCTTGTTACGGAAGTAATAACAACGTATTTAAGCTGTAATTCTTTAACAGCTTTTGCAATTTTATCAGGTTCATTTAAATCAAGTGGTGTAGGAATTTTTGTTTCGGTTTCCACGTTACAATATTTGCAATTTCGCGTACATGTCTTTCCACCTATTAGAAAGGTTACTTCTTTATTCGAAAAACATTCACACCTATTCGGACACCTTGCCTCAATACATATAGTATGTAGGCCGGTTTGTAGTAAAAGCTCGTTTACTTTTTTGTAACCTTTTCCCGGATAGATTTTTGTTTTCAACCATCCCGGAAGCCGGTTGTTTTGTTTACTCATAATATTCCTGAATAATTTTAAATTATACTTTTATTTCTATTTACATAAAAAAAATATTTCAGTTTTTATTATTTAAAGCTAATGCATTTTTGATATTTTAAAAATAAATTTTATAAAAAAAGCAATATTGCCTAAACATTGTCTTGACAATAAGACGATAATTTATTTTAATTATCCGTGGAAGTGTGTCCGAGTGGTTTAAGGAGCTGGTCTTGAAAACCAGTGACCCCGAAAGGGGCCGAGAGTTCGAATCTCTCCACTTCCGAATTACCATGGAAGGCTCGCATAATGGTAGTGCAGCGGATTGCTAATCCGTCCTCCGGCTAATACCGGGGTTCCGGGTTCGAATCCCGGGTCTTCCGAGTTAGCCCGTCAATTAAGGCGGGCTTTTTATTTAACGTTTTCTTTTTCCCAAAAACCGTGTTTACTCAAGATACTAATGATTTTTTTATCATCCACAGGCTTTTCTACTATTCCATCATTAAAAATTTCTTTATAAACATCTACTTCTGTTTTTGTAACACTTGCTGTTTGAGCAATTATTGGTTTTTCATAACCGAGTATTCTTAATGCATCAAAAATTTCAATTCCTGACTTTTTTGGAAGTTTTATATCAAGAAATATTATATCCGGCTCAATTTTTAAAACATATTCTTCGATACTGTTTTGTTCATCCGGGTTAAGTAAAAAAAGTTCATATTCAAAGCCGTGTTCTATTTTAATCATTTTGAATAGAATAGAAAAAACGGTAAGATTATCTTTGGCATCATCAATAACAAGTATTTTGCACATTTATCCAACCTTTTGTTTATAAAAGTAGCTTCCAATATTATTTAAAATAAAATTACCAGTAGAAGAAATTTCTTCAATAAATTCAATTTCACTTTGACTTATATTCAGTTGGTTATACATTGTCGAATCAACAATTAATAACAATGTTTCAACGTATAATGTTAAGTCATCTTTAAATTTTTCAATAAAATCAGAGTTCTGTTTTTCAGTTTTAAAAATTTTTTCATTTTTGGTTCTTGAATCTTTTATAATGTTAAAATTGGATATTAATTTATTCTCAATTTTTTGGACGTAATCAAGTCTTTCCAGAGTTTTTACAGAAAAAGTAAAATCGTTTTCAATAATGCATTTTAAATATGCTGCGCCGGTTATAAACTCTTTGGCAGCTTGTTCAATATCATTTACTTTTAATCTATGATTATTTTCAATTAAATCATTAATACTTTCAATAATACTTTCTTCAACGGGTTTTTTTAACAGTAACGCGTTAATTCTCGCAGCGTTTTGCCTGACCCGGCTTTCTTCTGTATATGCTGAGCAAATGATAATTGGTATTAACGTTGTTTTTTTTATAATTTGATATGCAGCGTTAAAGCCGCCTATCCGTAAACTGTCTCCTAAATTAATATCTAAAATTGCAATTTCAATCGAATCAAATTTATCTGATTTTATATAAGTAATCGCATCCTCCAGATTATCCTTTATTATTAAATCAAAATCCCTTAAAATTAATTTATATACTATTATATTATTTTCTTCATTTTCTAAAATGAATACCTTTCGTTTCAACTCTTTTCCTCAACACCTTTTCTAATAGTAAAGAACAAATTTAAATGCTTAAACATTTAATATAAAATTCAAATTTGTCGTTTATTAATGTTAAGTTAACATAATAACTAAAAATTTATTTAATTCATTTTAGATTCCTTCCGAGAATGAAATAAAATATATCACTCTAAAACTTTACATAGAATTAAGGGGAATTTATGAAAAATAAAAAAGCAATATTTATATTTATACTTATTCTTATATCCACAAATTTATTCTGTTTCACATTGATTAGAGCAGATGTTGAAGGCTGGGGCAGCGTAAAAATATTAATACACTCTGAAACAAACGGCCCTTTTACAATACAAAGAAAAACCATAAACGGTGAATATAGAAACCTCGTTACTACGACTAAAAAGACTTATACAGATACAACAACGAAAATGAACACAAGATATATATATAGGATTAAAACTAGAAAAGCATTATCAAACAATAGCCCGGCTTCAACCAATGTAAGAAGAATTATAATGGTTAACAGGAAAAAACCGGCATGGATATATAAAAACGAGTTTTCAACAAAGAATTACTATTTTAAAGTAATGAAATTTGAAAACGGTTATGACGGTTTACCCGGGCTTAAGAAAAAGTTTTTACTTTCACTTATTATTAGGAACATTAAACCTGTTTATTCGCCTGAGAATAAAAAACTTTTTAATTTTTTTATAAATTCCATAACAGGCCATAGCTTAAGGAGGGCAAAACCGTATATGGAAAAAATTCGCGTTTTAAGTAAAAGCAAATATAAAGACTTTACCGTGGCATATCTTTTATATGGAATAAAGAAGGCTGCATTAAAAAAAATAATTAAAACCGGGAAAGCAATTATTTCCGGAAACGCATATAAAACAAACATATCCGAAACTGATATTCATGAGCCGGTTGTTAAAATGCAAATTACACTATATAAAGAGCGAAAAAATATTAAAAACGCTTTATTAAACAAAATCAACGAATTCCGTAAATCATACGGCTTAAAATTTTTAAGCCTTTTCGGCAGCCCGAATAGAGTTAAATATATGTTCTCTCCAAAAAGCAAGGAAAAATATTTAACATTTATCTGGGGTGGAAATCTACTATCCTGCGCTAAATTAATTAATGATAGAAAGTTTCTTGCCAGAACCGCAATTTCTCAAATTACTAAAACGCATAAAAAATTTCTGTTATCCGCTAACAGAGTTATAAAAATCATCCCCAAACTAAACATTGCTGGAAAACACGCCAAAATTAGAATAAAATTGATAGTAAATTAAAATTTTTAATCTTTGAAATTTTATTACATATAAACTATAATTTTTTACAGTAAATTAAATAATGTTTTAATGCATAATATTTAATACGACATTATTCATATAGGGGTTTATTAAATGAATAAAACAATTGCTGTATTGATAATCCTTTTTAATTCCTTCTTAATGTCATGTGAGAATTTGGTTAGTTTATATTCAGACAAAAAATTGCTTGAATTTAATTATTCCAATTTGTTCGTTGCAGGTGGATCATCAGGAAATATTTACTATTCTAAAGATGGAATTAATTGGACAAGCCGCACGGTTGGTGTTGCCAACATTGAGAATCTAGCTTATGGAAATGAAAAATACATTATTGTTGATAATAATCAGATAGTTTATTCATCGAGGGATGCTAAAAATTGGAAACAAGGCAATATTTATAGTTTTGGTGTTCCCCGGCAGATGGTTTATGGAAATGGAGTGTTTGTGGCAGTAGTAAATACTTTAATCTGGTATTCTGAAGACGGCCAATCATGGTCACAAATAACTACTCCACCATGTGATGCTTATGGAGTTACCTTCGGTAACGGAAAATTCGTTGCTGTGGGAAATGCAGGAAAGATTATTTATTCTAAGGACGGAAAAAATTGGAATTCCGCTACTGGTGCCGCAGGCAATCTAAGGGGAGTAGTATATGCAAAAGGTAAATATGTTGCGGTAGGAAATTCAGGGATTGTATATTATTCTGCTGATGCAACAACATGGAATTCAACAACAGGGGTCACATATAATTTATATGCGGTTTGTTTCGGAAGTGATAAATTTATTGCCTGTGGACAAAATGGAATAATTCATTGGTCAAGTGATGGAATTACATGGTCAACAGATGTGAGTCCGGGTATTTCAAAAACTATTAATTGTGTTGTTTATGGTGACGGTAAATTCGTTGCTGTAGGACAGGATTCAGGTGCCGGGGATAGTATGGGATTTTATTCCTACGATGGAATAACGTGGCAGCAGATACCTGACCTTGATAACGATTCTGGTTTTCTTTTTTATATCATATTTCGGAATCCTAATATTGAAATGCCAACTCCATAAAATTTATACTAAAAAATAATATTAAAATAATAATCCGAAGTCTTAATAAGATTTTTTTCTAATAAAAGTATTTATCTTGACTTGAAATTAATTTATTTTTAATGTTTACTCATACCCGGTGTTTATGATTATATAGCATTTATTACAAATTAGATATTTTCTTTCTATATAAGCAATTAGATTTATGATTATAAAATATACCGGGTTACTTAACTAAAATTTAGGATATTAAAATGGGAAAAGAAATAGTTACTCCTTTCGTAAATTCGATTACCGGTACTTTTGAAACAATTGCAAAAATAAAACCCGGATATTCTGAGATAACGCAAATAGATTTAAGTGATTTTACAAATGAACGGGATTACTATTCGGATATTGCGGCTGTAATTGCTTTACCCGGCAGTAAAATAGGCTCATTAGTCGTAGCGTTTGAATCAGAAACCGCAATAAATATGTCCAGTGTATTTCTAAACGAACCCGTTACTGAAGTTAACGCGGTTGTTAAAGACGTGGTCGGTGAAATCGCCAATACCGTTGCGGGAAATATCACGGTAGATTTAGAGGACATGCATTTCGAAAGAGCATTGCCCAATATTTATATGGGAGGTGATAAAGAAATGACTTTTCCTCCGGGATTTGTTTGCTATTCTGTTGATTTTAGTTCTGATTTCGGCCCTTTTAATTTACGTGTGAGTATTTTAGAAGATGAAAATATTTAGATGTGTTTTGGATAAATATAATGGATGCTGTAAAATTTGGCATAGTTTCTGACAGCCACGGCGATATTAAAAGCCTGTGTAGTGTTCTTGATTTTTTTAATAATAATAACGTGAAAAATGTAATTCATCTCGGTGATGATATAAAAGATGTTTCTATTTTTGAAGGTTATAATTTTGAAGTCTTTTCTGTTCCCGGAACAAGGGATCAGGGATATTTTGATTATGAACTAAGGACAAAAACAATTCAAATTGTCAACCGAAATATTTCCCTGTCTCATTTAAAAGAATGCTCGGATGAAAATGCGCATATTATTTTATTCGGCCATACTCATAAACCAACGTGTTATATAGAAAATAATAAATTATTTTTAAATCCCGGACACGTTGTTAATAACTCCAAAAGATACCCGATTTCTACTTTTGCAGTACTCGAATTGAATGAAAAAATTAGTGTATATTTTTATAATCTGAATAAAGAATTATTTGAAAAAAAAGAATTTTTACTCTAAACCATATTAATGTATTCTCCCGATATTAAATAAGAATAACGGATAAAAATCCGTAAATAATTTTTATAATAAATTGTTTTATTATTTATAAAGAGGGAATTATGAAAAAAATATATATTGTTTTTATTCTTATGTTAATAATATCTGTCTCCTGTTCAAAGAATAACGTTAAAATATCTAAAGTTAAAAATCAACCGGATAAGTCTTTGTATTATTATAAAAAAGGCAGAGAGCATTTTTTAAGATTCAGCCGGAAAGATGTTAAAATTGCAATCGGATATTTTAACATGGCTTTAAAAATTAAACCCACGTTTTATAAAGCCGTTGCCGCAAAATCCGAAGCCCTGTCATATCTTGCTTTTCAAAAAGAAAGAAACGGCAATGCAAACAACGAAGAATTCAGGCTTGCTAAAGAATATGCTTTAAAAGCGTTAAAGAATAATAGACAAAACAGTTTAAGCTATAGAGCTCTTGCTTGGTATTTTTTTACTGCCGGATTATATAGTTTCGCGGAGAAAAGCGCGCACAAAGCTTTAATGTTAAATCCTAATGATGGTGAAGCAAGTTTTATATTATGGGTAGTTAAAGATAAAAAAAATATGAACTCGCCTTATTTAAAAAAATCAGTTAACTCAGGATATATTATTGCTTTGTTAAATGCAGGTTCGGTTATGAGAAGAAAAAAAAGATATTATGAAGCAATTAAATATTTTAAAAAGGTTATAAAAAAAGTGCCTAATCATATTCATGCCAGAGTTAATATAGGTAATGTCTATTTATTAATGAATGAATATGAAAAAGCTCAAGAATATTATAAAAAAGCATTAAGAATTTCCCCCTCCGACAGCTATATTATTTTTAATTATGCCCTAAGCTTTGTTAAGATGAGAAGATATAAACAAGCTCTAAGGTATTGCAGGAAAGCGATTAGTATAAATAAAAAATTTATTTATCCGCATTTATTATTAATGCGTTTATACAAAAGGGTTTATAATAATCAAGGCAAATATAGGATTCACAAAAGAATAGTCTCTGTTTTACAACGGGAAAAAGCTATCCGGTTTCAAAACCGTGTACGTGAGGCTAAAAATATCGGCTTATAAAAGTCATATTTGTTAAATAATGACAGGTTAATAGTGTATAAACATTTTTCCCCTTTGTTCTAAAATTAAATCTAATAAAAGGAATTTTAGTTGAAATTCCTTTAAGATGTTGTTTAATTATTATAGAATAACTACGGGGATTTTTGTTGAAACCGGAACTAAAAATACTTAAAAAGCTGCATAATGAACTTACCAAAGAATCTGGACTTACTCAAGTACTTGAATTAATTGTCAGGGAAACCATTAAAATTTTAAAGGCTGATAGATGTACGTTATATGTTTATGATCCGATTAAAAAGGAATTATGGAGTAAAATTGTATCAAAACTTGAAGTAAATGAAATCCGCCTTAAAATCGGTGTGGGTATCGGAGGCTGGGTTGCTCAGGAAAGACAAACAGTAAACGTAAAAGAAGCTTATAACGATACACGATTTAACCCTAAAGTTGATGAGCAAACAAATTATAAAACAAAATCAATTCTCGCCACTCCTATGATAAACCCTTCGGGGCAGTTAATCGGTGTTATGGAAGTTATAAACAAAACAGGTAAAAGAGAATTTTTTGATGAAACAGATGAATTTTTAATTTCCATTGTTTCAAGTATCAGCGCTGTTGCTATTCAGCAGGCACAACTTTTTAAGTCAAATTTTGAACTGCGTAAATATAATGAAACCATTATTCAGAGAGTGGATACCGGAATAGTGGTTCTTGATTCAGATTTTAATATCGGTTCGGTAAATCCTGCTTTTGAAAAAATATTTTCTGTAAATGAAACAGAAATTGAAGGTGAAAATATTTTAAAAAAAATACAGGTATTTGATTATTTTCAGCATCAATTTCAAAAATTAAAAGAAAACGTAAGCACGTATTTAATCGAAAAAGAAGTGGATTATAAAGAAGATATCCGTTATTTTAATATTTATTTTACTCCTGTTAAAATTCAAGACGCGGAAGAGCCAACCGGTCATATCATTCTAATTAACGATGTAACTGAAGACATCAAAGAACTCCTGAAAAAGAAAAAAGAAGAAAATTTATCATTAATAGGAAAAATGCTGACCAGTATTGTTCATGATATCCGTTCTCCTTTAACTTCCATAAAAGGTTTCACGGAAATGATTGAGCTTAAAATTCAGGATGAAGAAGCTCAGGGATATTCGAAAATAGTTTCACGGGAAATAGACAGAATGTCAAACATGGTTAACGAAATTTTGGATTTTGCCAGAGGAGAAACCCGTCTTAAATTAATGGGGATTAGAGTTAGTGAAATTATTGACGATTTAAAAATTAATCTTGAACCTTCATTCGCGAGTCACAACATGTCAATTGGTTTTATTATTGATCAAGACTTTGAAATGATAATCGACCCGGATAAAATATTCAGAGCAATAGTGAATATAGCGAGAAATGCACTTGAAGCAATGGAGCCTGACAAAGGCGCTCTAAGAATTGAGTTTAAAAAAGAAAATGATAACGTTATTATTAAATTAACTGATAACGGCCCGGGTATTCCAAAATATATGCTTAAAAAAGTTTTCCAGCCTTTTTATACAAAAGGTAAAAAAACAGGTTCAGGTTTGGGATTATCAATTGTTAAAAAAATGATTGCTGACCATAAAGGAATTATAAAAATTTGGTCTGAAGAAAACATCGGAACGGTTTTCACAATTGTTATTCCCGCAGAACAATCTTTCCGGTAATTGAAAATATAAAATAACATAAATTTATATTTTTAAAAATAGTTATTCACTTGCATTGTTAATGTATTTGATTTTTACTATATTCTTAGTTATGAAACTAGAATTTCTCATTGCTTCCAGATATTTAAAAAGCAAAAAACGTAATTCATTTATTTCATCAATGACCATGATAAGTATAATAATGGTAGTTTTATTTGTTTCTGCACCCATTTTAACGTCGTCTGTTACTAATGGATTTCAGCTAAATATTATTGATAAAGTTTATACATTTGATTTTCATATCAGGATAGAACATAAATCTGGAGGGTTTTTAAACAGTAAAAAAATTACAAAAAAGCTGCTTGAAATTAAAAATATAAAAAGCGCTCATATTTATTTTCAGGAAAAAGCATTAATCAAGAGATTCGGCCAAAATTTTTTATCTCATATAAAAGGAATGAAGAAAAGCGATATTAATAAAAACGTTTTTGGGAAAAATTTTAGAAAAATAAACGGCAAGCTCAAACTTGAAAAAGACAACGATATTATACTTGCAGAAACTCTTGCCGGAAATTTATTTGTTAGACCGGGAGATTCCGTTACTATTGCCGTTGTTGACCCCTCATCAGGCTCAAAACCGTTTAATACGGTAACTTTTAACGTGAAGGGAGTATTTTCAGCAGGATATGCTAAGTATGATACTTTTCTTGCATACACAAGTTTAAATGCTATGAGGGAATTAACAAACAGCAATAGAAAATTAGTTACAACCATAGGCATTTATTTAAAAAATCCAGAACAAACAAAACAGGTAATTGAAACTCTTAAAAATAATAAATATTTAAAAGATTTCCGGATTATTGATTCTGCTGGTCAGGATATATTTAAGGAGTTTAATAAAGAAAAAAAGCTGATTAGTGTCATTTTATACATTGCCTTATTGTTATCATTTTTAAATATTTATATAACTTTAAATGTAATAGTGGTTGAAAAACAAAAAGATATTGGTATTCTTAAATCATATGGCGTTAAAATGAAA
>CALGPD010000210.1 GCA_937960625.1 uncultured Spirochaetia bacterium
GTATATATAGTCAATACAAAAGGAGTGTTTATGCGGATAATTAACTTTATTTTATTATTTATTTTTATTAACTCAACTATTTTTGCCGCGCAGGACAACGGCAATACAGACCGGATAGATTTCACTAATGTTAAAGAGCCTTCAAATTATTCATTTTCATATTTTGAATTTAAAAAACAAAAAGTCCCTAAAAGTTTTTATTTTCTAGCATCGAGTTTAATGCGTTCTATTAGAAACGTTTTAAGAAAACAGGGATTTAAAACAACGGATACGAAAGGATCTGAAATTGTAAACATTTATAACAGAACCCAGATAATTGATACGGGAAAGCAGCTTAATACGGATTTAATACTAACGGGTAAATATTCAATCGTTGACAGCGGAGTAAATGAGAAGATACACCTTATCGTTGTTGTATACGATGTTAAAGGTAAGGAATTGGTAATAAGCAAAAAGTTTATCGGTTCCACAGGAACGGGTATGTTCGTAATGATTGATGAAGCCGCGGACAATGTAAAAAAAGCAGTTGAGAATTATTTTGAGAACCGCGCGAGACTTCTTGAAAAAGCAAGGCAGGAACGTGAAAAAAGAGAACAGCTAGCAGAAGCGGAAAGAGAAAAACAACTTGAAAGGGAAATAAACAAAAAAGCAATTAAAACCCGTTATACAAATTCTATGTATCTTGACAGCCACGTTGCGCAAGCAAAACAGTTTAAAATCTTTTATTTTATCGGCTACGAAGACTATGGTTTTGATTCCTTTGGTGCTTCTAATATTGAGTACGCAGTTAACGGTTTACTTACCAACCTTGCGCTATCTTTAGGTTTAGGAAAAAATATTGAGTTTAAAATTGATATACCCATGTATTTTTATTCAGCATGGGATACTAAATTCATTAGCGGCACAGATACAAATTTTGATAAAGATACGATGTGTCTCTTTAATCCAATATTCGCCGTTAAATGGAGAGTTTTACAAAATGAAAACCATGGCATTAACCTTACAATTAACATCGGGGTTCAACCGGGCATGGATGAAAACAATTTAGGTGGAACAATCTTTCAAGTCGTTGCATTAAAATCAATGCATAATTTCTATTTTAATATATCTTTAGATAAAACTTATGGAAAGTTCACTCCATATATTAGTATTGAAAATTCAATAGGCATAAGGTATAAAGGCTTAGCTTATGAAAACGTTACAAAAAACGGCGGTAACGATAATATAATTGATTTTGGTCCTGATGATAAAAGAATATTCTACTCATTTACGCTAAAAATCGGTACTGAAATACGTTTTAATTCATGGTTTTTTATTAACGCGGGATTCTCATTATTTATAGTCCAGGGATATAGTCATACTGTTTTAGATGTAACGTCTACAGAACTAACTTATGATAAAAATGCTTCAAAAGTATTAACTCCGGATATAAAACTTATATTTGAGTTAGCCAAGGATTTTGCTCTTGCTGTAGATTTTCAATATTATATATTTTTGGGAGACTCAATAATGACCATAACATTTTTTGGCATGGATATTGACAATAAATATGAATTTAAACATTCATTCAAGGTGCTGTTTTTCGCGGCATGGGCTGTTAATTTTTAAAAGCTAACAAAAACCCTTAAAACTTACCCATATCCTTGTAGACTTGAATCATTATATCAACCGCATCATCGATGTCTTTTTTAGTATGTTCGCTTGAGACACTAATTCGAAAACGAGTTTTGTTTTTAGGAACAGCCGGGTAAGTTATCGCGCCTAAAAATAAACCCTTATCCTGCATCCTTACAGAAGCTTCCCGCAACTCGCTGTCTTTTCCCGCGATAACGGGTATAACCTGTGATTTTGAATCAAGAGTATCAAAACCGGAATCATCGAGTTTCTTTTTCATGTATGCTGAATTTTCCCAGATACGCTCTTTTATTGTGGGATCATTTTGGTATATTTCTAAAGCTTTAAGTAGGCCTGCTGACATTACCGGGGAAATACCGCATGAAAATAAAAAGCTGCGCGCGTAGTATTTTAGATATATTATAATTTCTGAGTTCGCGGCGCAAAACCCGCCGATACCTCCAAAAGACTTGGAAAAAGTTCCTATATGTAAATCAATATCTTGTTCTACTCCAAAATGCTCGGCAACCCCCCGCCCTTTTTCTCCAAATACCAGAGTTGAATGCGCTTCGTCAATCAAAGTTTTTACGTTGTGTTTTTTACAAACTTCTACGATCTCATCTACAGGCGCGATATCTCCGTCCATAGAATACACGCCTTCAAAACAAACAAGCACCCTCTTAGTTTTCAGACCGGATAATAAACGGTCAAGATGTTTGGGAGAATTATGACGGAAGAATTTCATATCAGCGCCTGACAATTTTGCGCCGTCCACAATACTCGCATGAGCAAGCATGTCCATTACAACCACATCACCGGGACGCATCAAGGCCTGAATTGTTCCCAGGTTTGTTCCATATCCTGATGAAAATATAATTGCCGCGTCTTTTTGCTTAAATTCAGCAATCTTGTTTTCTAAATTTATAGTAACATCATACGTTCCGCTTAACAAAGGAGCTGACACAGCGCCTGCACCGTATTGATCAAGGGCTTTCTTGGAAGCTTTTAAAACTTCAGGATGATAAGAAAAACCACAGTAGTTGTAGCTGCAAAAATTTATAAATTCCCTTTCACGTTTTTGATTAAAATCGTAAACAGTAAAACGCGGGCCCGGGCTTGAAGAAACCGGCTGGCCGTATATATAATAGCCTTTTTTCTTGGCATCGTTAACATATGCTTCGTAATACCTCGTTACTTCAAACAAATCTTCACTTTCCCAATTGGCGAAATCTTGCTGAATATAATCTTCAACCCTTATTTCATTAATTGGTTTCTTATTCATAATATCTCCAAAAAACTAGTTGCTTATAGTTTAATAAAACTAACTTAAATTACCTAAATATGAATATATATTCATTTTTTCAAACTTTAAACAAATATAAAAAAAAATACACTATGTTACAAATATATTTCGTATAATAATAACAAAATATAGCTAAAAGGAAAATTCCTCGCTTTATCATTTAAAATAGTTAACTCGCGTTTTTTGCCTAGAATATGAAACTCAATTATATTACATGGATGAACGAAAACATTTATATTGATACCTTTTTAATACGGAATTTTCACATTGATATCAACGGATGCTTGAGCATAAAATATTTATTCGATTTTTTACTTGAATGCACAAAGAAGCATGGTAATTTATTAAATGTTGGAATTGACGAACTTTTCACTCAGGGCAATACATGGATGTTGTCAAGGATGCATTTACAAATAAACAAATTCCCTGAAGAAAATGAAGAAATAAAAATCAAAACATGGCCTTCCGGCACAAGAGGGATATTTTCCCGCAGGGATTATATTGTTGAAAATTCTAGAAATGAACAAATATTAAAAGCGACATCGGGTTGGCTAGTTGTAAATTTGGAAAAACGCAGGCCTGTAAGGTTAACCGAACAAATAATTAATATTCAAAATAATGATGCCCGGAGGGCTATTAAAGATGATTTTAAAAAATTTATCATTCCGGATAAATTCAACAATGAATATTCTTCGGCTGCAAGATTGAATTCAATTGATTTTAATAAACATTTCACATCCTCAAGTTACGTTGCGGCTATAATAGACGCTCTTGATATGGATTTTTATAAAAACCATAGGCTTGAACAACTGGAACTTGATTTTAAAACTGAAATACTCCCTATGCAAAGCTATGTAGTTAAATCAAATATTGAAAATAACAACGGTAAATCAAGAATAAATTTCACTATCAGGAATAAAGAAAATAATACGGTTCATTTAAACGCAAAGAGTCTATGGAAAAAAAATTAATTATCATCTAATATCTGCCTTATACATTGCAAAAGCTGAATCAGGTTATAAGGTTTTTGTATAAAGTTTATATCTTTTTCCTGAATTGAATTAAACCTTGCTTTATCTCCAGTGTATCCGCTGCTAAGTAACACTTTTATTTCAGGGCATTCTTTTAGAAAATCATCGATTAAAGATAAACCGTTTATATCAGGCAATACAACATCGCTTATAATCAAGTCAAATTTCATTTTATTCTCATAAAAAAGAGATTTTGCCCGGGACCCGTTCTCAGCCGGAAATACCATATATCCGTTCTGGCTTAATACACGTGTATTAATTTTCAACAGCGGTTTTTCATCTTCAATTAATAATATTGACTCGTTGTTCCCTCTATAATCGTAAATTTTTTTCTGTTCTTCCGCCACTTCACTATCCTTAATATTTATTGCTTCAAAATACAGCCTTAACACAGTGCCTTGATTTTCTTTGCTTTCCACCTCAATGAAACCCGAATGTTCTTTTACAATTCCATATACAACGGATAAACCAAGACCTGTTCCCTTGCCCCGAGGCTTGGTTGTAAAAAAAGGTTCAAATATCCTTTTTTGTGTTTCCTCATCCATGCCCAGCCCGTGATCTGAGATTTCAAGGCAAACGTATTCTCCAGGATTTGTATAAGACTGCAATTTACTATAATCACCGGTTATTGTTTTATTATACGTTTTAATCTCTATATCACCACCGTCAGGCATTGCGTCTCTTGCATTAAGAATAAGATTAATTATGATTTGTTCTAAATTGCCCGGGTCAGCTAATATTCTATGAATATTTTTATCTAATACAGGAATCAATTTTATGTCTTCACCGATTATCCTGCCTGCCATTTTTAATGTTTCAGTTATATTGGAATTTAAATACAACGGTATTTTCTTTAATTTTTCCTGCCTGCTGAAAACAAGGAGTTGATGTGTTAAACGTGCAGCTTTAAAAGATGCTTCCTGTATCTCTTTTAAATCAGATAAGCTTTCTTCATCTTTCTCAAAATTCCACATTAGCAATTGAGTATATCCGTTAATAACATTAAGCAGATTATTAAAATCATGGGCTATACCTCCTGCCATTACCCCTAATGCGTCCATCTTTTGCGCCTGCAAAAACTGCTCCTGTATTCTGCTTTTTTCCTGCTCTGTCTGCGCGCGTTCAACTATTTCTTTGGCGAGCCGGCGGTTTGCTTTAACCAATTCTGAAGTTCTTAATTCCACACTACGCTCAAGCTCGCTATTCGATTCTTTAAGATTGTTTTGATTCTGCTTTAATTCAGTAATATTCCGTCCAACCGCTTGGTATTCAATATCATCATGGAAAAGTATTTTCATGACCCTCCAATTTATCCAGACATCTCTTGAATCTATCTTAAGCTTAACTTCTAAATTCTCCGCGCTCTGAATAAACGAAAAAACTCTTTTTAACAGGATTAAGCCGGGAGTTAAAAAATCGTTGTAATGCTTACCGATAACCTGTTCATATTTAAGTTTGTGAAAAGTTAAAAATGCTGTATTAGCAAATGTAAATACACCGTGTTTATTCCATCTACAAATTAATTCGGTTTGTTCCTCTAAAACATCTTTAAATCTTTCCTGACTTTGGATAAGCATATTTTCTATTTGTTTGCGTTTCGTTATATCTTCCCACATTCCTATTGCATATAAAAAGGTTTGGTTTTTATATACTCCCGATACTTTTAAATTAATCCAAGTTTCATCTCCGGATTTTGTTATAAACTTATTCTCTGTATTGAAGGAGATTATATTGCGCTTATATAACTTTATAATATCTCTAAATAAGGAAATTTTATAATCCTTATGCAAAATTTTTAATAAAACCTGTTTATTAAGTTCACGTGAACTGTAACCGAATAATTCCTCAAAAGTTTTATTTGTTTTTAATATTGTAAGATTTCCATCGATTATAGTAAGCCCGATTGTAGATTGATTAAAAAAAGTCTCAAATAATTCCTCACTTTTTATTTGTTCCTGAACTTGAAAGCATTTCTCTTTTTCTTCGATATAGATTTCTACGATATCTGGTTCATTAAAATATAAAGTCGCAATCCCGTAACTAAAATCGAGTTTCAAACATTTATTACAAATTATATCCATCTTTATCATTTGCTTATTTTTAAAACATTCATATACACCGTGTTTTAAATCACACTCCCCGGGGAAAAGTTTTTCAATATTCGTTTCACTCGGTAATCGGCTATGACTTTGAATTGAACCGGATTTTAACAGGATTTTTGAATCTGTTTTTTGAAAGATGAAATTAGGTATTTTTAATACATTGCGTTTTAATTCTTTTATGGTTTTCAATAGTATCCCTTATTAAATTGCGTATAATACTTTTTATCTTATTATATTTAAACAAAACAACAGACGAAATTTCGAATATATATTAAAAAATTATTAAAATATTAAGTATAAAAACATATTCATAGTTTTAGAAAAGGTTAGCTTGACAATATTTTTTAATTGAATATTTTTATATGATAATTCATAATCTTAAGTAAAATATTTGAGGCAAAAAATGAAAAATAAAAATTTACGTATTGTTGCATCTGCATTAGTTTATACGCTTGTTCTATTATTTATAATACTACCCGTTTTTGAGAATGCTTTCAGCGCTCAAACTAATGTAAAACCGAAAATACAAATTAAAAAACACGGTTCATGGCAAAAAGGCCCGCATGGCCCCAAAACCATGCCTAAAAAAAATGTATCAAAAATTAAAAAAGTTTCCAGACCATGGAGTTCTAGAACATGGGCAGCTTTTATAACTGTGGTTGTTTTCCTTATTGCTTTTGCGGTTATGCTTAAACTGTTTATCAGCGAAAGGAAAAAAGACAAAGACAGTAAAAAGACTAAGTTGTATAGATTATTCATGTCTTTTATACCTGCAATTGGAATGATTGCTGTATTAATAATATCGTTTTGGTCCAAAACTTATTATCATAAAATAAACCCTATAATGGTTGATTTTAAATTATTCGGCCTTCACGTGAGAATTGCTTACTACGGAATTATCTATGCTTTAGGTTTTGTTATTACCTATCTATGGTTAAGATATTCAATTAAGAACAAATCTCTTAATTTCAAACTTGAAGAACTTGATACTTATTTTATATACGTTGCAATCGGCGTAGTTGTAGGAGCAAGAATTTTTGAAGCTATTTTCTACGTTGATCCATGGTACAACTTCTTCTGGTGGAAACAAGGATTTCTGTCATGGAGCAGAGGATGGCGGTTTATCAAAGTTTGGGAAGGCGGATTATCAGCACATGGAGGTATGGCAGGCGCGATAATATCAACTGTTATATTCTGCCGTAAAAAAGATAAATCTTTCTATGAAATCATGGATATAATTGTGCTTCCTGCTGCTTTAGCATTAACACTTGGACGTTTTGCAAACTACCTGAACGGCGAATTATACGGAGTAGCTACATCCGGAAACTGGGGAGTATTTTTCTCTCAAGCAGCAAAAGCCGGAGCCACAAACACGCCAAGGATTCCAACTCAGTTGTTTGAAAGTTTTAAAAACTTACTCATGTTCTCAATATTGTTTTATATAAGGCCGAACATTAAAAAACCGGGTATGCTTGCGTGGTTATGGGTATTTTTATACGGTATATTTAGATTTACTATTGAATTCTGGAAAGACTTTGAAATTATATGGCAGTTAGGTAAGGTTAACTTTACCGTAGGCCATATTTTATGCCTTGCAATGATAGGGGCAAGCGGATTTGTTCTCTTCACAATGATAAGCGGTAAAAAACTTGGATCTATTTTACCAACAACGGATAAAATCAAACGCAAACCCAAATCTAATAAGAAAAAGAAGAAAAAATAGTTTTAATATAAAATGCCCGGCAAAGACCGGGCTTTTTTGTTTTTTAATCCTATTTTACTTATATTTAAATAAATATTATAATCAGGAATATCATGCTTGAAAAAATAAGTAATCCATTCATTGATTTTCCAAACTATAACTGTTTTGCTTGCTCCCCTTTTAATAAAATTGGTTTTAAACTAGATTTTTATAAAGATGAAAATCAAGTTATCAGCTATTATAAACCGTCAGATAATTACTCAGGGCTTCCAAAAGTTATGCATGGAGGATTAGCAGGGGTTCTGCTCGATGAACTTATGTTCTGGGCAATATTTATATTTTGTAAAAAGATTGCATTTACAACGAAAATGAATGTTAATTATAAAAAATATATACCAACAGACAAAAAAATAACCATTTCCGCTAGAGTTATAGAAAACAAAAAAAGGCTTTTCAAAGCAGAAGGTGATATAAAAAACGAAAGCGGGGATGTTTTAGCAGTTTCAGATGGAATATATTTTCTAGCAGATTTATCTACCTTAGAAAAAACTTTTGGTGTAGATTACATGCCAAAGCATTTTATTCATTATTGCCGGAGTTAATTTTATGGATGAAATTATTTTAGATACAAAAAGTTATAATAAAATAAAACGGCAATTTATTATTACAGGCCTGTTAATGGAAAAGCCATTCAGTAAAGAAGATATTTTAGGTGAACTGTTAAATTTCTACGAAGAAGAACAGGATGTTTCAATAAGAACTATTGAGAGAACATTTTTAGATTTAAAGGAATTCTGGGGCATACAGGTTGATAAAGAAAAATCAAGTAAAAAGATTCATCAGAAATATTATATTGAACAGGATAAAAACGATAATGATTACCTTAATATTGTAGAGTTGATGCTAACGTATATGTTTAAAGACAACGTTCTTAAACACTCAATATCCCCAATTATTCAAAACATTGATAATCCGTTTTTATTTTTTATGAAAATTCATAAAGCAATTACAAAGAGGAAACACATTACCTTCGATTATTTTTTTGATACAAAAGGATATAAACGGGAAAATATGGATTTAGAACCATATGATTTGGTTCACAGGCACGGTAAATGGCTGCTGTTAGGCGTTTCTCAAAAAAACCCGGATGAAAACAAAGTTAAACAATACTATGTTCATAATATCAGCAACCTACGCGTTATTCATAATTCTGAGCCGTTTAAAGTAAAAACACATTTATACACTAGAGATGAATATTATAAATACGCCTGGGATATCTACGTTAGTGATAAAATATCAGAAATAGAAATCTGGTTTTCAAAGGCGGTATCAAATAAAATCAAAAATTTTCCATATCACCCAACACAGGAGATACAAGAAACACAAGACGGCATTATTCTTAAACTAAAAACATGGGGATATATTGAGGTTGTTAACTGGGTATTGGGATTTGGAAAAGAAGCAAAAGTACTAAAACCAAAAGAATGCATAGATTATTTAAAAAATCAAATAAAACAAACTCTATCTAACTATGAATAAACATAAATTTTTTTCCATAACATTTTTATTAATATTTTTTTCTTTTGCTTTTCTTAAAAACAGGCTGCATGCTTATAATAAATCCGCGGAAAAAAAGGATTTCCGGTATACAATTTTTTACAGCAGAAAATTCAGAAAACTGCACTTAACAATATTCAACGGAAAAAAAAGAAAAACTATCATTCAGTGCATATTTATCAACAATAGAATCCGCGAAAATAAAACTTTAAAAGCCTTACCCTATCATATCAAATATTTCCAATTTAATATGATAAAAAAAGGGATAGTTACAATTTTACTGCGTTATAAATATCAGTTTGAAAAAACAAATTTTAAGACTATAGATAAAATCGTATTCAGAACGAGGTAATAAGCATTACTTTAATAAACTTTTCAAAAAACTAAGAATATCCTTATTTTCTTTTGAAGAACCTTCAATGATATATCTTTCAGTATTTTTAGAAAAAACGTATATAATTAAACCCGATGTCATTATTCTTTTATCAAGGTGTATTTCTTTATTGGTTTTGGCTTTTTCAAATAGTATGAGCAATTTCTCAAATGCTTGTTTTTCCAATACAACGTTTTTGGCAATCCCTCCTGAATAAATACCGGAAGAACTTCGTTTTGGTGTAACGGGATTATATTTTAAATAATATTTCCCCTGGCTTATTGAAATATTATATGAATTCCCATTTCCGTCACTGTAAATGTATTTATTAACATGCATTTTTTTAACCTTACTTTTATTACAATGATTTAAACTTATAAAAAACACAGCAAATAATAAAATAATTAATATGAAATTCTTTAATTGATAACGGTTTTTCATACTACCTCTTTTTATTTTTTTTTAAACATAACAAAAAAATTTCAATAAAAAAATATTATTATAAAATAGTTTACTTGATTAATTACAGATTTGTGATAAAATGAAAGAGTTGAGATATCGATTAAGGTTTAAGTAAAATAAGGCAGATAATTTTATCACTTTAATATAACTCATGATAGAATTTATAAGAGTAATTTTATCAATAAGTAAGTAAAAATTTCACGATGAGGTTGTTTATATGGATTTCACTTTTGAAGATGCAATAATAGAAAAAATGCAGGAAATATTTATACATGAACTTACGGTTATGCCTGCAAGAATTAAGGAAAGCTCAGGAATAATAAGTGATTTACCGGACTACCGTTTTGAATATCTGATGGACCCTGAAGATTTGCCTCCGGTGGGATTAACGCCAAAAGACGTTATCCACGAAGACAACAAAATGAAATTATACCGTTACAAAAGTGATGTTCCGAAGAAATATAAAACCCCTCTTTTATTTGTCTACGCTCTTATAAATAAACCTTATATTCTAGATTTACAGCCAGGCAACTCTTTTATCGAATACTGCCTTGACATGGGGCATGACGTTTATATGATAGATTGGGGTGAACCAACACCTGAAGACCGGTTTTTAGAGTTTGACCATTACATTGACCAATATATAAACGACTGTGTTGATATTATTCTGGATGAAACAGAAACCGAACAAATTAATCTATTCGGTTGGTGCATAGGCGGCCACCTTGCATTGATTTACGCTGCAATTTATGCTGAAAAAATAAAAAATCTCGTACTTTTAACAACGCCTTTTGATTCTTCCATGGGAGGGTTAATTCAATTATGGGCAGATGAAGAAGTTTTTCACCTTGATAAAATTATAGACACCTACGGAAATATGCCCGCAAAACTCGTTAGGTATGGCGTCATGAGTATTTACCCTTTTAAAGAATTTAAGAAAAACACTGTGTTTTACGATAATATGGATAACTGGATGTTTAAACAAGCTTATGCTTTGGCAGAAAAATGGATGAATGATAATATTGACATTCCGGGGCAGGCATTCAAAAAATACATTTATGATTGTTTCCAGACAACGAACCTCCGGGACGGTAAAATGCTTATTAATGACAGGCCGGTTAAACTTAGCAGCTTGAACATGCCTCTCTTAAACATTGCTGCTAAAGATGACCACATTGTTACGATTGAAAGCGTCAAATCTTTGGAAAAATTCATTAAATCCAGTGATTATACTTTTATGGAAATAGAAGGCGGGCACGTCGGCGTTGCATATGAAGCAAGAACACGTGTAGCGTGGCCGGAAATAATCAAATGGATTAATTCCAGAACCGATACAATTTAGTATCATATTTTAATAAATAGTTGGTAATATGAACGATAATATTTATTCCAATTTCAAAAAATATTTAACAGACTGGCAAAATATGCTGTCAAATGAAATGTCTAAATTCTGGGGCAAAGTTTCCATTAACGAATTGGTTAAAGATACTTTTAATCAATACTTAAATATTCTTCAAACAAATTTTAACAATTTAAAAAACGGCACTTTAACCGCTGAACAGGTTCAAGATAACATCAAAAAGTTAAACAGTTTATTTAAAAACAACGTGGATAAATTGAACAAAGAAATATCCGAAATAACAAAAGAAAAATTCTCAAGCCTCATTAACAATGAATAAAACTATAAAACAGTTAATTGTTCTTAAACTCCTTATTCTAACCTGTATAAGTGTTACACCCGCATGCTCCAATTCTAAAAAATCAATACTAACAGGTATAGTTGAAGGTTTTTACGGAAAACCCTGGACACATAAAAAACGACTGCATATGATTGATTTCCTGGGAAAGAATAAATTCAATTTTTATTTATACGGGCCTAAACACGATGCTTATCATCGAAGCAAATGGCGAATTCCCTATCCAAAGCATAAAATTAAAGAGTTAAAAGAATTAATCAATGTATGTAAAAGAAATAAAGTTATATTCTGCTTTGCTATAAGCCCCGGCATTACTATAAAATATCATTCCAAACGGGATTTCAATTTATTAATAACAAAATACAGGGATATTTATAAACTCGGTATATATTTCTTTGCGCTTTTTCTTGATGATATTCCCGTAAAGTTAAAATATAAAACGGATAAAAAAAAGTTTAAAAACCTTGCAAATGCGCATATAAACTTAATCAACAAAACGTATAGAGCATTAAAACGTATTGATATACAAAACCGGTTGATTGTAGTTCCAACGCATTACCACGGTTTTAAACATCAAAATTACCTAAAAAATATCTCAAACAGTATACCTAAAGATATTCCTATTTGCTGGACAGGGCCGAAAATCGTGTCTCCAAAAATAACGTGCTCACATTTAAAAAGCTATCATGAAATAGTTAAACGGAAAATATTCATCTGGGATAATTATCCGGTGAATGATTTTAAAACAACGGATTTATTTTTAGGCCCGCTTACAGGAAGATGCAGTAATATTGACAAATACGTTAGCATATATTTATTAAACCCTATGAATCAGGCATATTTATCAAAAATACCTCTGCTTACTTTTAAAGATTGGATTTCAAGGAAAAATAAATATGTTCCGTATTTATCATGGCGCAAAGCTTTAAAAAGAACTTTTAAAAATTATAAAAAACGGCATAGAGAGTTATTTTCTTTGTTTACAAAAACGCGTTTAAAAAACCAAATAAAACCATATATTAAACGTCTTTTTCACGAATATTTATTTGCCAAGAATGCCAGAGAACGCGGGGAATTTAAAAAAGAAATAATTAAACAACTAAACATTGTTTCAAATACAATAAACGACCTAAGAAAAAGAAATAGAATTATATATCATGAGATGAAACTCTGGCTTGATAAACTCGTTTTGTTAATTGAAACAACGAAACTTGCGTTAAATTTCTATAAAAGGAATACGAAGCAAAGAATATTTTTCAAATTTGATAACTTAAAAAAACGGTATAACATGATTAAAAAAAGAATAAGCGCTAACCTATTTGAAAGCTTTATTCATAAGTTAATAACCAAAAACCGTTAACCCTCAGGTTTTATTGTATTCCATATATTATTGATTAATATATAAAAATAACTTAACAAAAACGGATAATATATTTTAAAAAATTGAATTTTAAAAATTCAAATTAATTTAATTCCGGAGTTAATATATTTCTAAATACTTGACATATATTATTATTTCCAATGTCATTTGAGGTTTTATAATATAAAACCAAGCCCTGAGATGAAATATAATAATCCATGGATTTTTGTTTTTTCTTAGAAGAATTACTTTTTAAAATTTCTTCAAACGAATCTGATAAGTAGTTGCCATAAGTTTTCATTCCTAATCCCTTTTGGTTATTTTTAGTTAAATAACCCGTTAGCTTATTAAATCCTGAAACTCAGAATTAAGTCACTCTACCCTACAAAAAGTATTAATTATTTAACTAATTTGTTTTAGTAGTGCGGTTTATGTCAAATACTACCTTAATAAACAAATTGTTTTTATGTTTTGTAATACATTTTTGTTTTTTTTATATTTATTTTATATAATGTGCAAGAAATGTGCCAAAAACTTAATTGTTTATATAATAAGAATTTAAGAAGAAATTAACATTTTTTCCCTTTCAGGAAAACACAATTTTGGTTAAAAATCCCAACATAAAAATAAAAATTCCGCTACATGTACATTTTCTTTACATAGAGTATTAGTATAACTTTTTTAAAATCAATATTTACCAATGATTATTAAAACATTGAATTATATCAGTATTTTTTAACTTTAAGATTAATTCGATTATAAGCTTAAAGTAAAAACAAGGTTATTTTTTACCCAATGATAAACCCTGATAAATCACAGATTGAAAAAAACAAAACTCTGTTATGTTTTTAAAATTATTGTTATAAAATATCATTTTTATACGGTTTGATTTTACTTACTTATTTAACTATATTTGTTGACTTATGTTAGGGAATGATAAAAAACTTATAAAAAATTTCATCTTGCTTGCTCTGGCAAACTTTTGTTTTTTCACTTCGGTTGCTGCATTCTACGTTTTACCCGTATATCTTGCTAAGTTAAATGCAACGAAAACCTATATCGGCATTGCCATGGGTTCAACCAATATCTTTCAAATGTTGATGATTATTATTCTTGTAAACAAAATTGATTTTATTAATAAAAGAAAACTCCTTATCTATACGTCAATATCCGCTATGATTTTATACTCATTATATTTTTTCGTTGCAAATTTATACACTATTCCTATTTTACGTTCCGCACAGGGATTAATACAGGGTATCGGCTTTCCCGTTGGAATGTCCCTTGCGCTCGATGTAATACCTGAAAACAAACGCACCGGATTGCTCGGTTTATTCGGTGTATCCGGCGCGCTTTCTAATTTATCCGGACCGCCCATTATGGAATTGTTAATGAAAACGTTAAAACATAACTATGCTTTTTTCTTCCCCGCGGTTGTTTCAATACTGTGGCTGGTTTGCCTTTTATTCCTGCAAATTGACGGTAAACCGAAATCAAACGCGAAAGCATGCGCGCCGTTTAGAAGGTATTATAAAATCATTCCTCTAGCTATTTTCTTCGGCTCGTTATTTGGAAGCTTTTTTTCATTTGTTAGCGATTATTGTAAAGAAATGGGATTAACTCCGTATTCAATATTTTTCAACATGTACGCTGTTGCTTTAATTTCAATACGCTTCACTTTCGTAAAAAAGTTAAACATCTGGGACAGAAAAAAAATCATTTTATCCGGGTTTATTGCCGCGGTTATAGCCTTAATAACGGGATATATCGTTAACATACATCAAAACATCGTGTTTATCGGCGCCATGGGATTACTATACGGCTCCGGGCACGGGTTTCTCTACCCCACCCTTAACGTTCTGTTCGTTGACACTACACCGGAACGAAAAGGCAAAGCAACGCTGACGTTTATAATTTTCTTCACGTTAGGAATTGGTTTATCATCCCTTATAAACGGCGTGGTCGCGGATTTAATCGGCTACCCCTATATGTATCTAATCTATGCTGTTTTCGCCACAATAATAACGGCTTTTGTTTTTATGAATAAAAAACTATTCGTTGTAGATAAAGCGGCACCGGAACAAGCACGGTGCAAAGAACTAAAACGGGCTTAAAGCCGAATTTACTTTTAAGTCAAACTAAAATTCAAACCACAATATACACGCGTATAAACGCAGAATGAATAAGTTTTGAAGCAAGAATACACGCTTTAAATAACAATCCGTTCGTTGTATTTAGATAACGTGCTGCCTTTGTTTTTGTTAACCATCCGGGATTGCTTCCATATCGCCCTCAGGAGACTGTACTCCCTATGTTATATTTTAAACCCGTCATTGCGAGGAACGAAGGGACGAAGCAATCTCAGGCCAAATAAACCAGACGGGATTTCTTGGCTTCGCCCATAGGAGATTAAGCCCGTGTGTTTGCTGGGCTATTGACAGAGGACAAACCAACGTAAAAATGAATAAGCC